>JACQDG010000057.1 GCA_016201185.1 Acidobacteriota bacterium
AAGCAGAACGGGCTGGTCGACGAACTGGGCGGCTTCGACCGCGCCATCGCCCCGGTGAAGGAGCGTGCCAAGCTGAAGGCGGAAGACAAGGTAACGCTCGTCAGCTACCCGCCCGAGAAAAAACTGTTGGATATTTTGATGTCGCGTCTGGGAAACCTGAGCGGCGAGGATACGCTGCGGGAAATGCTGCGCCGCAAGGCCGGCTCCCTGGCCTACTGGCGAGCCCTGATGGACGGCGGCATGTTGCACGTGGCGCCGTATTGGGTCACGGTCGAGTGAAAGGCAAGAATCAGTAACGAGGCAGCGGCAGTTCCATGCCCAGCACCTCACGCATGGCCGCCTCCACCTTTTCCAGCAGAGATTCCGACAGGCGCGTGACCGGGCCGGGCCCCAGGCGACGGTTGTCTATGGCCCGAAGTTGATCGACAAGAAGATCGGAATCACCGGGCAAACGCCCCGAAGCTCGCACGCGGACGCGCAAGGGCTCGGCATCGTCCACCAGCCTCGTGGTAAGAGGGATGACCAGCGTGGAGGGATGCCCGGCGTCGAGCAGCGCTTGGGCTTGAACAAACAAAACCGGGCGTGTCTTACCAGGCTCGGTGCCATATTGCGGATCCAGATGCGCCAGCCAGATCTCGCCCCGCTTAGGCATCGGGGCTCCGCTCGATAGCCGCAAATTCTGCATTGATCCGCATGCTCTCTTTGCGGACTTTCCTGGAAACGTCGGCCAGCCTTTTGGCGCGCAGGCGGGCATAGGTTTCCCGGTTCATGCGTTCAATGGCCTGGCGAAGATAAGCGGCCCGCGAAAGCTGCAGAGCGGCGGCGCAGCGCCCACTCACGGCCAACAGTTCCTCCGGCAATTTGAGCGAGATCGTCTCCATCAATATCTCCAGAGAATACTCCTATATGATATCTCCAGCGGCTGACGAAAACAACCGCGCCCGATCGGGAATGGCTCTTGGCGTTAGACTTCCACTTCGATGTCCTGTCCTTGCTGGCGGACGGGATAACAGGCTACTCCTGCAGCAGCCGGAGGTCGAACGGCATGGCCGGATTCCAGGTTGAAATGCGCTCCGTGCCAGGGACACTCCACCTCGGCACCCATGACCTCGCCCTCCGACAAAGGCCCGCCCCGGTGGGTGCAGTTATTGTCCAGGGCGTAATACTTCCCCTCCACGTGAAACAGGGCGATCTGCTTGCCGCCCGCCTCGACCAGCTTGCCGGAATTGGCCGAGATTTCGCCGGCCGTGGCTACTTTGACGAATATACCCATTTCCCCTCCGAGATTTTCCCATCTTAGCATCAGATGGCGCGGATCTCGCCTACCGCCGTAGCCACACGGTTTCTCCCGACAAAGCCGACTGGTAACCGGCCAGGGCCAGGCGCAGCACCTCGCGGGCATGTGCAGCAGCGGCGTAGTCACGGGCGCCGCTTTCGACCGCCGCCACGAAGCGCTCCAGGTGCGCGGCCGTAGCCGACATGAAGGCCGGTCGCTTCTCCTTCACATAAGCCACCGATCGACCGCCTGATTCCTTCCGCGCCTCACCGCCTTTGACGAAGCTCAGCCGGGCGGTGGGTCGTCCCAGCCGCTTCGACCACTCCACGGAGGCCCGCGCCACGCCGCCGAGGGAAAGCCGCAGCGAGGCCTGCTCGCAATCCAGGCGCATCTCCAAGTACCGCTCCGGCGCCTGGCTCACGCGGTTCAGAGCCAGAGTCGCCACCCGGTCCTCAGTGAAGCGCAGCGTCATCAGAACCAGGACGTCACTGTCGAAGTCCGCCCGCGCCCGGGGAATCTGCGCCGTCAAAGCCTCCGGCAGCGCGCCAAAGAAGTGGCAGATCAGGTCCAGAGCATGGGTGCCGAATTCGTAGAGGGTCGATTGCTTCAGCGCCGCCCGCCACGCCACTTTTTCCGCCGTCGGTGGGTGAAACATTTGCTGCCAGCACTGCACGAAGTAGAGCCGGCCGAAGTCGCCCCGCTCCAGACGCTCCCGGGTCCGGCGGTATATGGGCATGTAGCGGTACTGGTTGTTCACCGCCAGGAGCAGGTTCTTCGCACGGGCGGCGGCAATCACTTCGTCGGCCTCCTCCAGGGTTCTCATGAACGGCTTTTCGCAGAAGACGTGCGCGCCGTGCTCCAGCGCCAGCAAGCACAATTCGTAGTGGGCATCAGGGGGCGTGCCCACAATCACCGCGTCCGGCTTCTCCTTGGCGAGCAACGTGGCGGCGTCGGGATATACCGCCTGCAGGCCGAACTTTTCCGCCATCCGGCCGCGGGTTTCCGGGTTGGTTTCGCACGCGCCGGCCAGTTCGATGGTCTTCAGCGCCCGGCAGGCGGGGATGTGAATTCGCTCGGCCACTCCACCGAGCCCGATGATGGCGATGCGCGTCATTGAGAAGAAGGGCGAAAAGCTATAATAACAGCCGTTGACGATTGCCCTTTGCTGCCCGATATGCCGGGGTTCGCTGGAACCGACGCCCGAGGGTCATCACTGCGCGGCCTGCCGGCGCATGTACCCCACCGTTTTGGGAATCGCCGACTTCCGCGTCTCGCCGCCGCGGCATTTTGACGCCGCCGCCGACCTGATGGTCGCCAGTGTGCTGGCGGAAGAGGAAGCTGACCTGGATTTCGAAGGGCTTTTGCACCTCTATTACCGCCTGCGTCCGGAAGCGAATGAGGGGCTGCACGAAGTCCACCTGGCCCACCTGGCAGGCGAGGAGAACCAGGCGCGGGCGGCGGTGGAGTATCTCGAACAGCGCCGTGCCTTTGAACCAGGCGATGCCGTGTTGGAAGTCGGCTGCGGCTTCGGCCAATACCTGGCAGTGGCCGCCGAGCAGGTGGATCACGTGGTCGGAGTGGACCTCTCCCTGCCCTTCCTGGTCCTGACCCGCCAGCGGCTCGGCGGCCGCGGGCTGGTGGTGGCCGCCGAAGCGGAGCGGCTGCCGTTTCGGGACGGGTCCTTTGCGGCGGTCATTGCCGCCGACGTAATCGAGCACCTGACCGGGCCGCAGGCGGCCCTGGCAGAAATGGGGCGGGTGCTGATCTCTGGCGCACCGCTTTTTCTATCCACGCCCAACCGCTTCAGTCTGGCGCCGGAACCGCACGTGGGGCTGTGGGGAGTGGGCTACCTGCCGCGGCGCTGGGCTAACCGCTACATCCGGCGGCGACTCGGCATTACTTACGATGACGTGCGGATGCTATCCGTATTTGCACTCCGCAAGGTTTTCCAGGCGCGCTTCCCAGGCGCGGCGCAGGTGCTGCTGCCGGGGCTGAGCCCCCGGCAGATGCAGCATTTCTCCCCGCTCAAGCGCCGGCTGGCCCGGCTCTACCTGGCGCTGCGGAGGCTGCCGGTCGTGCAGAACTTGTTTTACCTGTGGGGCCCATTCTTCCACGTCGTGGCTGTGAAACGGTGAAACTGGCCTGTATTGTCGGAGCAAGACCTAACTTCGTGAAGATGGCGGCGCTTCTCGAGGAGATCCGCCGCCGTCCCGCTTGCCGCTTTCGGCTGATCCACACCGGCCAGCACTACAGCCCGGAAATGTCCGACAGCTTTTTCGACGAGTTGGAAATCCCCGCCCCAGACGTGAACCTGGAGGTGGGTTCGGGCTCAGCGCTGTGGCAGATCGGCGAAATCCTGAAGCGGCTGGAGCCGGTGCTGGCGGAAACAGCGCCCGACGTCGTGGTCGTGGTGGGGGACGTAAACTCGACGCTGGCCGGCGCGCTGGCCGCCGCCAAGCTGGGGCTGCGGGTGGCTCACGTCGAGGCCGGCCTGCGCAGCTTCGACCGCTCCATGCCCGAGGAGACCAACCGCATGGTCACCGACGCGCTCTCCGACTTTCTGTTCGTCAGCGAGCCGAGCGGAGAGCGCAACTTGCTGGCCGAAGCCGTGTCGCGCGAAAAGATTTTTTTCGTCGGCAACGTCATGATCGACACGCTGTCGCGGTTTCGGACCAAGGCGGAGCAATCCGACGTGTTGGAGCGGTTGGGGCTCAAAGAAGAAAGTTTCGCCCTGGCCACGATGCACCGGCCTTCCAACGTCGATGAAGTGGGCCCGCTGGCGGGGCTGGTGGAGGCGCTCAATGAGATCGCCCGCCGGCTTCCGGTCGTTTTTCCCGTGCATCCGCGCACGGCGCAGTTTCTGGCAGCTTCCGGCGTGGACACTTCGCGTGTGCGGACAGTCGCTCCGCTCGGCTACCTGGACTTTCTGCGTCTGATGAGCCGCGCCCGGCTGGTGCTGACGGATTCCGGCGGCATCCAGGAGGAAACCACTTTCCTGCAAGTCCCCTGCCTGACCCTGCGACATAATACCGAGCGGCCGGTGACGATCGAGCTGGGCACCAACCGCCTGGTAGGCAACGACCCGGCCCGGATCGTCGAAGCGGCGTGCGAGGCGCTCGAGTCCCCGCTGCCATCTGGCCGCATGCCCGAGAAGTGGGACGGCCGGGCAGCAGGCCGCATCCTCGACGTGCTGGAGGCGGCGACAGCGCAGGACCGGACCTAGCTTGCAATCCCCTGCCGCGGCGCATAGACTGTAATTTATATTGCCGGTGCCCGCCTTGATTTCCGTCATTATTCCCGTCAAGAACAGCGAGCGCGAGCTGGGGCGGTGCCTGGCGGCGCTGGGGCAGTCCCATTACAAGGACTACGAGTGCATCGTGGCGGACGACGGCTCGAACGACGGCTCGGCGGCGGCGGCCGCCCGGCACGGCTGCCGGGTGATCGAGTGTGCCTCGAGCGGGGGGCCGGCGGCGGCTCGCAACCTGGCGGCGCGTGAGGCGCGCGGTGAAATCCTGTTTTTCATTGACGCTGACGTGTGTGTCCGCCCCGACGCCCTCACCCGCGTGGCGGAAAACCTTGCCGAAGACCCCACCTTGGACGCCGTTATCGGCTCCTATGACGACAGCCCGGATTCCCCGGATTTTCTCTCCCAGTACAAGAACCTGATGCATCATTTCGTACACCAGACGGGCAACGAGGCCGCCACCACTTTCTGGAGCGGCTGCGGGGCCATCCGCCGCGAGGTGTTCCGCCAGTACAGCGGCTTCAGCGAAGATTACCGCCGGCCGGCCATCGAGGACATCGAGCTGGGCTACCGGATGACGGCTGACGGCCGCAAGATCCTTCTCGACAAGAACCTCCGCGTCAAGCATTTGAAGGCCTGGAGCTTCTGGCGCCTGCTGAAGACGGACATCTTCGACCGCGGCATCCCCTGGACCGAGCTGATCCTGCGCGATTCGAACATGCCCAACGATCTGAACCTGCAGATCTCGCAGCGCATCAGCGTGGCCCTGGTCTACGTGATGCTGGCGGCGGTCGGCGCCATGGCGGTGCATTTCCGGGGGTTGTTCCTGGTGCCGTTGCTGCTGCTGCTGGTGCTGCTGCTTTCCAGCTACTGGTTTCACGACTGGCACACGACGCGGTCGCGCGTGCGGTTGCTGGCGCCCATCGTGTTGACCTTCGGGGCCTGCATTTTCCTGGCCTGGCGGCACCACATGCTGGCGCTGATCCCGCCGCTGGCCGTCACGCTGGCCCTGCTCTACCTGCAGCACCGCTTCCTGCGGGAATCGCGATACAGGCGCCTCTACACGGCCCTCACCGGCATCTCGACCGCCGGCACGGCCGCTTTCATCATCAGCTTCATGCCGCAGCACCCGGTGATCGTGCTGCCGTTCGTGATTCTGATCCTGGTGCTGTTCATCAACTCGCAGTTCTATGTTTTCCTGCTGGGGCGGCGGAGCTTCGTGTTCGTCCTGGCGGCTATTCCCTTCCACCTGCTGTATCACTTCTACAACGGGATTTCCTTCTGCGCCGGATCAGTAATGTACTGGACCCGGCGCAAGCCCCAGACATTGCGGACCAAAACCGCCGACCGTCCAGCCGATCCCGCTAAATGAGCCAGCCTTCGCGGGCGCGCGTCATTCTGCAAAGTTTCTTTTTTCTCTCGGCCGGAGAGCTGATCGCTCGCCTGGTGAACTTTCTGGCCTTTGCCCACCTGGCGCGGGCGCTGGGAACCACGTCTTTCGGCCGGATCGGATTCGTCATCACCCTGGTCTCTTACTTGCTAATACCCGTGATGCAGGGCTACGACCCCGTGGGCATTCGCGACGTCGCCCGCAACCGGGCGCTACTGGGCCGCTACGCCGCCAACATCCTGCTGATCCGGATGTTCTCCGCGCTGGCCACCTGGCTGGCGCTGGCCGGAGTCGTTTCGCTGATCGCGCCGGAACCACCCTTGCACCGGTTGATCCTGCTGTTCGCCCTGACCTTGTTTGCCAACGCGGCCTCCGTGAAGTGGGTCTTTCAGGCGCTGGAGCAGCCGAGGCCGGTGGCGGCCGCGGGCATCGCGGGGCAACTCATTTTCGCCGCTGGAGCTTTTACCGTTCGCGGCCCGGAGCAACTGCTCCGCATCCCGATTTACCAACTCGCCGGGGAGGGAGCGGGCGCCCTGCTCCTGCTGGCCATGCTGCTGCGGCGCCGCCGGCCACCGTCGTTCGCGGTCGAATGGCGCCTGTGGCAGCCGCTGTTCCGCGAGTCGGCCCCGCTCGCCGTCTCCACCATCCTGGGCACTTTGCTCTTCAATTTCGACGTCCTGGCGCTGGCGCAGTTCCGGGAAGCCGCGGCGGTGGGCCTCTACACGGCGGTCTACAAGCTGGTGCTCCTGTTCGCCATGCTGCTGACGCTCTTTCAGGTGAGCTTGTTCCCCACTCTGGCGCGGGCCCATGCCGGCGGGGAAGAGCTGGCTCCGCTCGCCGGGCGCGTACTGCGATTCATCACTGCCGCTTTTGTTCCGCTGGCCTTTGCTGGGATGCTGCTGGCCGGGCGGCTGCTCGAGTTTCTGTTCGGGCCGGAATACACAACCGGAGCGACGACGCTGAAGATACTCATGTGGTCGCTGCCTTTGATGGCGCTGCGGGCCGTGTTTCGCATTATCCTGGTAAGCTTCAACCTCCAACGGCTGGATCTGCGGGCGGTGCTGGCGGGGACGATCACCAACATCGCGTTGGACCTGGCGCTGGTACCGGGCCTGAGCACCGCCGGCGCAGCCATCTCGACGCTGAGCTCGGAAATGGTGATCGTGTATTTTTCCTACCGGTACGTTCGGCGACACATCGAGCCCATTTTCGTGTTGCAGCACTGGCTGCGGCCCGTGATCGCCTCGCTTGTTATGTACGCTTTCGGCCACACCCTGGCCGCAGCGCCCCTGGCCCTGCAGGCGGCGGGAGCCGGCATCATCTACCTGGCCACGTTGTTCTTCCTTCGTGGTATGACCTGGAAGGAGATCGCCGCGCTGAACCGCGGCTAAAAGGGCGGAACACGATTTGAGCGCCCAGGCTCCCCACATCTTCACGCCGGAATACTACGAGCAACTGGCTCGCTTCGAGCTCCATCATCCGTGGTCGGCTCATATGCGGGGACTGACCTTCGCCTTGCTCGACCGCTTCAGCGCCGGGCGGGCCATGGACCGGGTGCTCGATGCCGGCTGCGGCGCGGGCTATTTCCTCCAGGTGTGGCGGGAGCGCGGCCGGATCCCCCTGGCGGTGGGACTCGATTGCGCTTGCGATGGCTTGCGGCTGGGCCGGTCGCGGGGGCTGAAGCACCTGGCGGCGGGCTCGGTGGCGGCGCTGCCCTTTCCTGCTAGGCTGTTCGACGCCGTCCACTGCGCCGACGTGCTGCAGCACCTGGACACGGAAGCGGCCCGGCGCACGCTGGCTGAATTTGCCCGCGTCCTGCGGCCCGGCGGCCTGCTTCTCGTCCGTACGGCCGCCCGCCGCGGCCTGGGTGCCAAGAAGCACCGCGATACGGCCGACTACCAGCAGTGGGAACCCGAAAAACTGCGGGCCTGGCTTGCTCCGTGCGGCTTCCGCGTGGAATGGATGTCGCTGATAAACTGGCTGCCGTCGCTCGCCGCCGATTTGCGCGCCTGGCGCCAGCCCGCGCCCGGAGGAGATGTCGGCCTGCGCACTGCGGCTGCGCCTCCGGGCGGCCTGCGGCAATCGCTGCTCGCCGCTTACTGGCGAATGGAAGAGGGGCTTCTGCTTCGGCTCCGCTGCCGCCTGCCCGGCGGCCACACCCTGTTGTGCGTCGCGAGGAAGCCTTGATGCCCGGCCCTGGGCTTTCGATCATCGTCGTTTCCTACAATTCCCCGGCGACGCTCGAGCTGTGCCTGGAATCGCTTGCTTCGCAGCTCCACCTGGGCAAGGACGAAGTAATCGTGGCCGACTGCTCCGACCGGGACCCGCGCCTGGGTTTCCGGCAGCAATTTCCGTATTTCCGATTTCTGCGCTTCGATGAGCGGCTCAGTATTCCCAAGCTGCGCCGCGAAGGCCTGAAGGTAGCCAGGGCAGAGATCGTCGCCTTCACTGAAGGCCGGCTCGTGCCGGCGTCCGGCTGGGCGAAGGCGCTGCTCGAGGCTCATGCCATCCACAAGGATGGGCCGGCCGTCGGAGGCCCGATTGACTTCGCAGCTTCCTCGCCTTTCGACGCAGCGGTGTTCTTCTGTGAATACGGCTGGCACATGCCTCCCACCGGCGACGGCGAGGCGGAAGAGCTGTCCGGCGCCAACCTTAGCTACAAGCGCTGGGCGCTGGAGCTGTGCCGGGACCTGATTGACGCCGCGGCCTGGGAACCGTTTTGGCACCAGCGGCTGAAGCAGCACGGTCACCGGTTGGTGCGAGCCGGCCGCGCCCTGGTCTGTTACCATAACTCCTTGTCGCCCTCCCAGTTTTTGCGGCAGCGTTTTCACTACGGGCGATGGTTCGCCGCCGCGCGTGCGGAGGGCTCGGGATTCCTGCGCCGCTTGCTCTACGCCGCTATTTGCCCACTTCTGCCCGTGCTGCTAACCGTTCGCCAGGCCCGTTTGGTTCTCAAGCGCCGCCGGCACCAGAGGGCCTTCTTTGCAGCACTTCCCTGGATTGTGCCGTTCTATATGGTCTGGTCACTGGGCGAGTTTTGCGGATACCTGACGGGCAAGGGCTCAAGCGATCGAAGAGCATTCTAGGAGGTCCACTTCCACCGAAATGACCCCCCGGTTGTCTGTGGTCATCGCGTCGGTCAACGGTCTGGGCTGCATTCTGGAATGCCTGGAGAAGCTCGAGGCGCTGCCCGAGCGGGGGCAGATGGAAATCCTGGTAATGGATCGCCGGACCGATGACACTGCCCGGACTATCGCTGAACGTTTCCCATGGGTCACACTCGAAACCGGCTTGACCGGCAAATCGATACCCGAGCTTCGCTGGATCGGGATGCGCGCCGCCAGGGGCGAATGGGTGGCGGTGATCGAAGACCACTGCCTGGTCACTCCGAATTGGGCGTCTGAGATCCTCCGCTTCTCCAATTCGCCGTACGGCGTGGTGGGCGGGCCGGTGGAGAACGGCAGCCGTGAACGGATCCTCGATTGGGCCTTCTTCCTGGCCGAGTACGGCCCGGCCATGCCGCCCCTGCCGCAAGGGGAAACGGAAATGGTCCCCGGCAACAACGCCGCCTACCGACGTAAGGTGTTGCCCTTGGAGGAGCCTGCCTGGGCCACTCTTTGGGAGAGCTTCCTGCAGAAGGAGTTACGGCGGAGAGTCATAAGGATTTTCCTGAACCCGACGATGCTGGTTTACCACAAAAAATCCTTCCGTCTAGGAGAAATGCTAGAGCAGCGGTTCCTTTATTCCCGCTCCTTTGCCGCCATGAGGGCCCGAAGGATGACGGCGGCCGAAAGGCTGCTGTACACATCGGCATCGCTGTTGCTGCCAGGGCTGCTGCTATGGCGGATCGTTCGTTGCGTGGTCTCGAAGAGCCGAAATCTCCGGGAGTTACTGTTCGCTCTGCCGGCCGTCCTGCTGTTTGTACTGAGCTGGGGCGTCGGAGAGATGGCCGGCTACCTGGCCGGCGCGGGCGGCAGCCTGGAGCGAGTGGAGTAGATGGAGCGATGCCCGGTTCCTCGCTTGCTATAGTGGAACCGTGCGAATCGGGGTTGATGCCACCGTCTGGGCCAACCGCCGGGGGTACGGCCGGCACGCCCGGGCGCTGCTGGCGGCGGCGCTCGAAATCGATAGCCGCAACCACTACGTTTTCTTCGTCGATTCCGAGCAGGTGGCAGAGGATCTGCCCCCTGCAGGCGATGTCATAAGAGTGACGGCATCGGCGCCGGCCGCGGAAGCGGCCCGCAGCGACGGGCGCCGCCGGCTCGCTGACCTGTGGAGCATGAGCCGGGCGCTTTCCCGGCAGGACCTCGATTGCCTGCTGTTTCCCACGGTCTACAGTTATGTGCCGGTGCTGAGCCGGGCTTATAAGATCGTCTTCCTGCACGACGTCATCCCCGAGTTATTTCCCGGCCATGTCTTTCCGACCATCGCCGGGCGGCTCAACTGGAAATTGAAGTCCCTGCTGGCACGCCGCCAGGCCGATTTGATTTTGACCGTTTCGGAGTTCTCCCGGGAAACCATCTTGCAGCATTTTCACCTCCCGCCGAACCGTGTGAAGGTGGTGGGCGAGGCGGCGGATCCGGTTTTCTGCGTTTTGAAGAATCCTGTTCTAAGCGAGGCTCTGCGCCGCCAGGGTCTCGAGCCCACCCAACGACTGCTGATTTTTGTCGGCGGTTTCAGCCCTCACAAGAACCTCCCGGGACTGCTGGATGCCTTCGCCGCCCTGACCCCCAGATTCGACGACGCTCGGCTGGTCCTGGTCGGCGATTACCGGTCCGATCCGTTTCACTCCTGCTACCGTGAAATACAGGAGCGCGCTGCAAAGCCGCCGCTCGAGGGCCGGGTGATCTTAGCCGGCTACCTGCCGGACGAAGACCTGGCCGGGCTTCTCAACCTCGGGACCGCCCTCGTGCTCCCTTCCTTCATGGAAGGCTATGGGCTGCCCGCCATCGAAGCCGCCGCCTGCGGCTTGCCCGTAGTGGCAACCAATTCGAGCCCGCTGCCGCAGCTTTTGGGTGAGGGGGGCCTGTATATCGACCCCTACGATCCGGCGGCCTTCGAGGAAGTCCTGGAGCGCGTGCTGACCGAGCCAGCGCTGCGCTGCCGCATGCGGGAGCACGGAATCCGTGCCACTGCTGCCCTCTCCTGGAAGCGCGCCGCCGCGGAACTGCTCGCCGTTTTCGACCAAGTCGCCCAACTTCATGCCCAGGCCGCTTAACTTCTGCATGATCACGACGTTCTATCCACCCTACAGCTTCGGGGGCGACGCCATTTACTTGCACCGGCTGTGCCAGGAGCTGGCCCGCGCCGGCCACCAGGTGGACGTGATCCACTGCGCCGACTCCTATCGCCTTTTCCGGGCAGACCCCGGCGCGCCCAATCTGCCGCAGCGCGACGGCATCACCGTGCACAAGCTGGAGAGTGGCTACGGGGCGCTGTCGCCACTGCTCTCTCACCAGACCGGCTACCCGCTGCTGAAAGCGGACCGGATTCGCCGCGTGTTCGAGTCCCGGCGCTTCGACGTGATCCACTACCACAACATTTCCCTGTTCGGCCCGGCGGTGCTGGAGCTGGAGCCGGGCTACAGCGGTTGGGTGAAGTGCTATACCATGCACGAGCACTGGCTGATCTGCCCGGTGAACGTGCTGTGGAAATACAATCGGCGCGCCTGCGAGAAGCCCGACTGCTTTACCTGCACCCTGATTTCCCGCCGGCCGCCGCAGCTGTGGCGCTACACCGGGCTGCGCGATCGCGCCGCGCGCTCTGTCGACCAGTTTTTTTCACCCAGCCGCTTCACCCGCGACATGCACCACAAGCGCGGCTTCCCCTATCCCATCGAGCCGCTGCCCTATTTCCTGGACCGGGTGGACCAGGACTGGAAGTCCCCGGGCCCGCCGCCGCAACCGCGCCCCTATTTCCTGTTCGTGGGGCGCCTGGAAAAAATAAAGGGCCTGCAGGACGTGATCCCCGAGTTTGCCGGCGAAGGCGACTACGACCTGCTGGTCTCCGGCTCCGGAACTTATGAGGGAGAGCTGCGTCGCCAGGCGCAGGGGACGCCCCGGGTGAAGTTCCTGGGATGGGCGCCCCAGGACCGCATCGGCCCCTACTACCATCATGCCCTTGGCGTGATCGTTTCCTCGATCACTTACGACACTTTCTGCATCATCATCATCGAGGCTTTCGCCCGCAAGACCCCGGTGATCGTCCACGACTTGGGGGCGCTGCCCGAAGTCGTCTACGATAGCGGAGGGGGCTACGTGTACCGCACCAGGGAAGAGTTGTGGCGGGCAATGAAGTTGCTGGCCGAGCAGCCCGTGCTGCGCCGCGAGCTGGGCGAAAGGGGCTACGACGCCTTCTGCCGCCTCTGGTCGACCGAGCCGCACCTGCAGCTTTACTTCCGCTTCATCCACGAGGCCGCCCGGCGCAAGTACGGCCGCGTCGAGTGGGAGGCGGACCCCATACCATGCCCAAGTTCCTGATCACCGGCGGGGCCGGCTTCATCGGTTCACACCTGGCCGAGCGGCTGCTCTCGCTCGGACAGCGCGTCGTCGTCATTGACAACCTCTCCACCGGCAGCATTGAAAACATCACTTGCCTTCGCTCCAGCCCCGACTTCGAGTTCGTGCTGGACGAAGTGTCGAACGAGCGCGTGCTGGGCGAGCTGGTGGACGCCTCCGACGCCGTCTTCCACCTGGCCGCGACAGTGGGGGTGCAGAAGATCATCGATAGCCCGGTGGAGACGATCGTCAACAACGTCCACGGCACGGAAACCGTCCTGAACGCGGTGGCCAAGAAGCGGCGGAAGATCCTGATCGCCTCCACCTCGGAGGTCTACGGCAAGAGTACGGCGCTGCCGTTTCGGGAAGACGGCGACCTGGTGCTCGGCCCGACCTCGAAGGCCCGCTGGAGCTACGCCTGCAGCAAGGCCATCGATGAATTCATGGCCATCGCCTACTGGAAAGAAAAAAAGACGCCCACGGTCGTCGCCCGGCTGTTCAACACCATCGGCCCGCGGCAGAGCGGGCAGTACGGCATGGTTGTGCCGCGCTTTATCTCGCAGGCGCTGGAAGGAAGGGACCTCACCGTCTACGGCACCGGCGAGCAGACCCGCAGCTTCACTTATGTGGACGACGTGGTCTCGTGGCTCCTGCTGCTTGCCCAGGACGATCGAGCGGTGGGAGAAGTCTTCAACCTCGGCAATCCCCTCGAAGTGACCATAACCGGCCTGGCTCAGCGCATTCTCCGGCTGACGGGCTCCGCCTCGCGGATCCGCTACATTCCCTACGACGAGGCGTACGAGAGCGGCTTTGAGGATATGGGGCGGCGCGATCCGGACATCGGCAAAGCGGTCGAGCTGACCGGCTACCGGCCGCAGGTCGAGCTCGACGAGGCCTTGCGGCGCACCATCGAATGGCGCCGCGGGCGGATCCAGGAAGAGCAACAAACAGCCCTCAAGCCGGCGAGCAGCTGAAGATGGAAGCGGGGCTCGAGCTTTCCATCGTGGTGCCCGTGCGGCTTGCCGAGGAAACCATTTTACAAACCCTCCGGGCTCTGCTGGATCAGTGCCGTCCGCTGCCGGCGGAGGTGATCGCGGTCGTATCGAGCGCTGACCCCACGGCGGAGGTGCTCCGGACGCTGCCCTCCAGTCCGCAGCTCCGGGTAATCGAAGTTGCCGGCCCGCACTCGGTTCCCCAATTGCGCGCAGAAGGCATCCGAGCCGCCCGCGGGCGTCTGGTCGCCATCACCGAAGACCACTGCTTGTTTTCCGCCTGCTGGGCGGCGGGGCTGATCGAAGTCCACAAGAATCAGGCTGCAGAGGCCATTGGCGGGCCGGTGGAAAACGGGCGTTGTGGAAGCGCGCTCGATTGGGCCATCTACTTTTCCCGCTATCTGAGCTCGATGCCGCCGCTCGGACGCGGCCCCGCCGCCGCGCTCCCCGGCAACAACGCCTGCTACAAGCGGGAAGTCCTCGACGCCCATCGTTCACTCTTTGCCGACGGCTTTTGGGAATTCGATTTCCACAACGAGTTGCTCGCTCGCGGAGGCAAACTATGGCTGGAGCCCGGGCTGGCGGTCACCCACAACAAGCCCTATCGCTTCGGCGCTTATCTGGCGCTGCGCTGCCGGCACGCGCGCTGCTTCGGCGGCATGCTGGGCTTGCGGCTCGGCGCCGCGTCCCGCCTCCGCCGCATCGTTCTCTCCCCGCTCGTCCCTGTCGTCCTGGCGTTTCGCTCCCTGCGCACCGTCCAGGAAAAGAAGCGCCGGCAGCGGGAGTTTCTGCTGAGTTTTCCGGCGCTGTTGCTATGCTATTTGGTCTGGTTCTGGGGCGAGCTGGTGGGGCTCCTATTCGGCCCAGGTGACGCCTGCTCCCAGACCGACTGATTGTGTCCGGACGCGCCATCCTTACCTATCACTCGCTGGACGACTCCGGCTCCGTCATCTCGGTGCGCCCGGCACTGTTCGAGCGCCAGATGGAGGCCTTAGCCGGCGCCCGGGTGAAGGTGGTCCGCTTGACGGAGCTGGTTTCCGCTCCGCCGCCGGCGCTGGCTCTGACATTCGACGACGGCTTTCAAAACTTCGCCGACGTGGCGGCCCGGGCGCTCGGACATCACGGATTTCCCGCCACCGTCTTTCTGGTGACCGACTATTGCGGCCGCCGTAATGACTGGCCTACGCAACCGGAAGGCATCCCGCGCCTGCCCCTGATGGACTGGTCGTGCATCCGCACTTTGAGCGGAGCCGGCATCGAGTTCGGCGCACACACAGCGACGCATCCTTATCTGACCGCCATCCGGGAAGCCGAGGCGCGGGAAGAGATCCTTACTTCCAAGCAGCGGATCGAGGACGCCATCGGGCAGCCGGTCCGGGCATTCGCCTACCCT
Source organism: Acidobacteriota bacterium (assembly GCA_016201185.1). Classification (GTDB taxonomy): domain Bacteria; phylum Acidobacteriota; class Terriglobia; order Bryobacterales; family JACQDG01; genus JACQDG01. The sequence continues at coordinate 14,793 of JACQDG010000057.1, forward strand.
TTTGGGGCGACCTCCGGGCCGGTGCGCCGCATGGTGAAAGAGTATTTCACCGTCGGTTGCTCCACGCGACTGGGATGGGTCTCCCCTTCCAGCCGCCCAGAGGCCCTGGAACGGCTGGACGTCTACTATCTGTCGCATTTATACCTGTTTCGCCACCTGTTTCAGTCCTCCGCGCGTTGGTATCTGGGGCTCCGCAGCCTGGCGCGGGAATGGAACGCCCCACAGGTCCCTTCTTCTTGAATGTCCTCGTCTCAGTACCGCCGTTCGCCTGCCCCTTGTGCAAGGGGCCGCTTGGCCAGGACCTTGCAGCCTACTCCTGCGATCCATGCGGACGCAGCTACCCGATTCTCTGCGGCATTCCCGATTTCCGCATTCTGCCCGACCGTTACATCTCGCTCGAGGACGATCGGCGGAAAGGGACGGTCTTGTTCGAGCAGGCGGCCCACCGCAGCTTTGCCGAGATGCTCGATTACTACTACTCGATCACGCCGGAGGTCCCGCCGGAGCTGTCCCGGAAGTTTCGGGCTCACGCTTTGCAGGAGGTCGAAATTGGAGCATCGATTCTTGCAGAGAAAGATGCGGTGTTTCCCCGCGGTCCCTTTCTCGACCTGGGCTGCTCGACGGGAGGAATGGTAGTGGCCGCGGCCCGCAAATTCCCGGCGGTAATGGGAGCGGATGTGGCCTTCCGCTGGCTGGTGGTGGGAGTGGCGCGGCTGCGCGAGGCCGGCGTTAGCGCGCCGCTGGTCTGCGCCAACGCCGAGCACCTGCCCTTTGCCGACGATTCTTTTTCCACCCTCACAGCCATCGATCTCCTGGAGCATCTGACTGATCCCGTTCCCGCCATGGGGGAGTGCCGGCGGGTCGCAGCGTCCGGGGGGGCCTGCTATTTTTCCACCAACAACCGCTATTCGCTTCTGCCCGAGCCTCACGCGGGCGTATGGGGCGTAGGCTGGCTGCCGAGGGCCCTGCAGGCTTCCTACGTGGAGCTTGTTGCCGGCCGCAACTATCGCAATATCGTGCTGCTTTCCGCCCGCGAACTGGCGCGTGCGGCCCGCGCGGCTGGTTTTGAAGGCTGCCGGCCCGCTCCTGCCCCGCTGCACGCCCCCGGCCGTTTCGAGCGGGCCTTGAGCGCCTACGATCTGTTGCTCAGCCAACCCGGCCTTTCGACGCTGCTGCGGTGGATCGGGCCGCGCCTGGAACTCCTATGCCGAAAATAAAGAGCTCAACCGCATGGGCGCTCCTCTGGCCGGTCTGGATCGTTCTGACCCTGGCCCTGACGGCCGGACCCTTCCTTTGGCACCTGGAGTACTTCCACCATCCGGGCCCACAGTTCTTTTCAATCTATCTGGGCATGCTGGCGGTGTTGGGGCTCGTCAGCGCCTTTTATCTTCGCTTGCGCCAAGCCCGGCCCGCGATCATCGTCTGGGAGCCGCGGGCAATTGCGATTTTCTTTCTGGCTTTTTTTCTGTTTTATGCCCCCCTGCCGGCCTTGTACGCTTTGTGGATCGGCTTCATTTGTTTCTCTATCGGCCGGTTGATGCTCCAGCGCCTGACCGAATCGGCACTGGAGCAATTGACCCTCTGGCCGGCCGCCGGGCTTGGCCTGCTGAGCGCCGCGCTTTTTTGCCTGGGCCTGGCGCGGCTCTACTACCGCTGGCTGGCTGTGGCTCTGCTGGCACTGGCGGCGCTCGTGTTGTGGCGAAATGCGGCCCGAGTGTGGCAAGTGCTGCGGCGGATCGAAGCGGGCTATGTCGCCTCGGCCGGCGGGCCGCTCTGGGGCCTTTGCCTGGTTTTCGTCTTCGTCGTTTCCCTTTCGAGCGCTATGGTGGCGCTCAGCCCGGAGATTGCGTTCGACCCGGTGAGCTTCCACTTCGTGCTGGCACGCGAGTACGCCGCCCGGCACGAACTGGCCGTAATCCCGTACATCCCTTACTCCTATTTCCCGCAAAATGTAGAGGTTCTGTATACTTTGGGCTTCCTGCTGGAAGGACAGGCCACGGCCAAGCTTCTCAGCTATGCTTTCTTCCCGCTGGCGGCCATGACTGTGTTGCTGATCGGCAGGCGCTGGTTTTCCGGGGCGCCTTCTGAATCCGGGCCCCTGGTTGGAGCAGCGCTTTTCTGGACCACTCCCTTCATCTCCTGGACTGGCAGCGTGGCCAAGAACGACCTGGCCCTGGCGCTCTATCTCCTGCTCGCTCTTTACGCCGTACTGCGGTGGAGCGAAACTCGCCGCTTCGGATGGCTGGCCGCGGCGGCGCTTTTCCTCGGCTTTAGCTTCGGTGTGAAGCACGTGGCCGTCCTTGGCGCTGTTCCGCTGGGGCTCCTCATCCTGTGGCAGTTGCGTGCAAATCCCATCCGGTGGCGCCAGGCCCTGGGGCTGGCCGCAATCTTTGCCTGCGCCGGCCTCTTCTGGCACGCCCGGACTTTTGTGCTGGCGGGGAATCCTTTATATCCCGAATACGGCGCGAGCGCCGTGCGCTCGACCACCGCCGCCGGCCACCCCCAGTTGAGCCGCCTGGAGCGGCTGAGGGTATACGTGTCCTTCCCCTGGACCATGCACTTCCGCGGCCTGCACGTGTTTGAATCGCCTTCCCCCAACCCGCTCGGTTTTGCGCTGTTGGCCTTCTGGCCCTTGTTCTGGTGGCCGGGCGGTATCCGCAGCCGCACCGCCAGGCTCGCGCTGTGGTTCGCCCTGGGCTATCTGCTTTACTGGGCCGCCGTGCTGGTCAAGGTCCGCTACGCCATCGCGGCTTTTGGCGTGTTGTTTGCCTGCCTGGGAGATCGGCTCTCGGCTTACTTTTTCTCCGGCAACGGAGCACGCAGCGCTCTTCGCCGCGCTTCCATCCTGGCGCTCGCAACTTACTGCCTCCTTTTTTCCCTCAGCCTCACCTTGATCCTGGAAATGAACGTGCCGCGCCTGAAGCTCTTCGCGCGCCGCATCGACCGGGAACAGTTCCTGCGGCAAAGCCTGGTCACTTACCCGACGATCGAGGCCCTCAACCGGGCGGCCCGCCCCGGCGAGGTGGCCTACTCGGTGGGCAACTGTTCGACCTTTTATTCCCACATCGAGTTTCACTGCTACTTCGATGAGGAGAACAATTACTCGTTCCGGCGAATGGCCCGCGAACTGGGCGCAACCCACTACAACTATCTAATCGTCTCCGCCGAGTGGGCCCGGCATCCCCACATGCGGGGCGTCGAGCACTACTATCATCCTCAGTTGCTCTACCACGACCAATACTTTTATCTCTACCGCCTGCGGCGGCTGTAAGTGGAGCGCCGTGTCTATAAGGGTTGATCGGGTGTGATCTCGACCGGCAGACCATCGCCCCAGCCATATTTCCGGCGGCCCAACGCCTGGGCCCGCTTCCAGATCCTGGCGTCCCGCTTCTGGTCGAGCACGCGAGCCGAGGCGCTGAACTCCCGGTCGCCTAGCCGTACCCTCACGCCAGGGTTTCGCTGGATATTCCGCACCCAGTTTGCTTTGTGGAAGAGCTCGGCGAGCAGGTACAACTTGCCTTCGGAGGCGACGAACCAGATCTCGATCTCGCGCGGCAGGCCGGTCTTGCGGCCTGTCGTTGTCAGATAGAGAAACGAAAGGTCAGCGAGTTTCTTCTTCTTGGCGCTTGCCACTTTTCCGCTAGAGTACACTGGCC
>JACQDG010000489.1 GCA_016201185.1 Acidobacteriota bacterium
AAAGCGCCGCCCGCAGCCGCGTCTCCTCGTCGGCCATGGCGTCCGGCCCGCGCTTCGGCAGGGGAATGCCGTGCTGCTCGGCCAGCGTCTTCAGCGCCTCGAAGAAGCTCATCCCTTCGATTTCCATCAGGAAGTTGAAGACGTCGCCTCCTTTGCCGCAGCCGAAGCATTTGAAGAATTGCAAGCCGGGGTGCACGCCGAAGGAGGGGGCCTTTTCGGAATGAAAGGGGCACAACCCGACGAACCGCGCACCGTGCTTCTTGAGGCGCACATACTCGCCGACCACCGCGACGATGTCTACCGAGGATTTGACGTGGGGAGCAAAGTCCATAGCCGAAGCGCGTCAGGACTACTTTTAGCACTTCAGCGCGCCGCAAGGAAGCCCAAATTGACAGCCGGAGGTGCCGCCTGTCAAAATAATTGTTCGGAAGCACGAAGTCCCCGCCTTCGCATTGCCCAAGTGGCGGAATTGGCAGACGCGCTAGATTCAGGTTCTAGTGGGGGCAACCCCGTGGAGGTTCAAGTCCTCTCTTGGGCACCAATCAGTTCAACAGATTAGCGACGTTACCAAGAGTAGTGTCCGGTGACTAACTGGGCGTTGTGCTAGAAAGTGCCAATCGGCGCCGCGTTCCTTCGCCGATGTACGAGGCCAGCTTTCGGGTAGCGTCATGCAGATACCATTCGCTGACGATACCGACCGCCGGATGAATCACTGAGCCCCGAACCGCGGGGCGGTAGTCAGAACGGTCCTTCTACAGCAACCCGGTCCGTCTCAGCGAAGTCTAGCCTATCATGGAAGGAAGGGGACTTCCTGGCCGAAAAAGAGGCCGGGGGAGGCCTGGTGCGCAGGCCTGGTGCAGCGAATCGAGGGAAGGCGGAATAACCTCCCGGCAGAGCTTAGTGGCGTAGTCGCGCAGTTCGCGCAACTGCATTGCACAAAAAAGGGCCGGTTTTCCCTGCTCGTAGGTTTGGCAGGAGCGCTGGCGGCAACCCGGCTGGTTTCGAGCGCGCTCTTCGGAGTGAAGCCGACCGATCCCGCCACGATGGCAACGGCAGCCTTGATCATGATCGCGGTGGCCCTCGTGGCGGGCTACGCGCCGGCCAGAAGGGCGGCGGGGGTGGATCCTGTCGTAGCGCTGCGGCATGAATGATCTGAGCCACCCCGAGGCGTGATGCCCTTACTCCTGACTGGTGTATACTTTCAACTGCCTAGGAGCCCCTGGGCCGTGTTCCAAAGAACCTGTGCCACTCCAAAGCCGGAATTGAGCCTGAAGCCTGTGAGTCACTGAGGAGCCAGACGTGAATGCGAACGACCGCAGCCTCGGCATGAACAGGCATATCACGCGGCGCGATTTCATCGATGGTGTCAGCGTCGCGGTGGCCGGCGCCTTGCTCGTCCCTGGGCGGGCTCTGGCCTTCGACCAGGAGTTCGCTCCCGAACAGGCGCCGGACTACTATCCGCCTGCGCGGACCGGGATGCGGGGAAGTCACGACGGCTCCTACGAGGTCGCCCACAAGCTGCGGGACAACCGTCAGTGGGATCTGTCGGGGTCGGTTAATACCGGCGAGACGTACGATCTCGTGGTGGTGGGCGGCGGTCTGAGCGGCTTGGCGGCGGGACATTTCTTCCTTAAGAACGTGGGCCGAAGCGCCAGGGTGCTTATTCTCGATAATCATGACGACTTCGGAGGGCATGCCAAGCGCAACGAGTTCCGCTACGGCAGGCGCTTGCTCGCCCTGAACGGCGGCACGCTGAACATCGAGTCTCCGTTGCGGTACAACGCGCCCGCGAGACAGCTCCTGCACGATGTCGGCATCGACCTTGATCGGTATCTGTCAGTCAACGCGAAAAACCACGAGCTGTATCGGTCGCTCGGCCTGGGTTTGGGTTACTTCTTCGACAAAGAGACCTGGGGGACCGACCGGCTGGTAACCGGCGCGAGTGCTCCCACCGGTCCCGGGGCCGGCTTCACCGCCGAGTTCCTTGCCAAGACCCCGCTGTCTCATCAGGCTCAGCAGGACCTGCTGAAACTCTACGACAGCCGGCAGCCCGACTACCTGCCGGGGCTTTCCTCGGCAGAGAAGAAGGCGCGCCTCGCGCGGATCAGTTACGCCGATTTCCTACTCCACGTCGCCAAGGTCAACGAGCAGGTGCTGTGGTTTTTCCAGACCGTCCCGCAGGGCCTCTTCTGTGTCGGCATCGAGGCCACGCCGGCGCTGTTCTGCTGGGAGATGGGTTACCCCGGCTTTGCCGCCATGAACCTGGAAGCGACACCCGACGGCGTGCTGGCCGATCTCCCCGGCGGCCACCACGGAAGGCAGAAGGCTGAGGGCGGCGGTGGGGAGATTCACTTCCCGGATGGCAACGCTACCATCGCGCGGCTGCTGGTCCGCTGGCTGATCCCCGCAGCTGTTCCCGGGAAGTCGATGGAGGATGTCGGCCCGGCGCGGATTAACTATGCACTCCTCGACCGTCCGGGGCAGCCCGCACGCATCCGCTTGAACAGCACGGTGGTGAACGTCCGCCATGACGGCAATTCGGCCAGCGCCAAGGAAGTTGTGGTTAGCTACGTCAGGGGCGGCAAAACGTACCAGGTGCGCGGGCGCGCCTGCGTAATGGCGTGCTGGAACACGGTCATTCCCTATCTCGCGCCCGACCTCCCCGCGAAGCAAAAGGAGGCGCTGGCTTTCGCCGTCAAGGCCCCCATCGTCTATACGAGCGTGGCGATTCGCAACTGGACGTCCTTCCAGAAGCTCGGCGTCAGTCGTGTGAGCACGCCAACCATGTACCACATGCGCGTCGCGCTGGCAGAGGCGGTGAGCCTGGGTGATCTCGAGCATCCCCAAACGCCCGAAGAGCCCATCGTGCTGCACCTGGTGCGCACGCCGTGCTCGCCGGGCAAACCGCGCAAGGAGCAGCACCGGCTGGGCCGGCTCGAGCTGCTTAGCACTCCGTTTGAAACTTTCGAGCGCCAGATTCGGGATCAGCTCGCACGCATCTTGGGGCCGGGCGGCTTCGACCCGGCGCGCGACATCGTGGCCATCACGGTCAATCGATGGCCACACGGTTATGCCTATACCTACAACAGCCTCTACGATCCGATGGAGTGGGTATTCACGTCCACCAACGCCCGCCCGTGCGTGGTCGCGCGTCAGCCCTTCGGTCTGATCACGATTGCCAATTCGGACGCTGCCGCCAGCCCGCATACCGATGCGGCGTTCCTGGAGGCGCACCGCGCGGTCGGCGAGGTTCTCGAGCGGCGTGCGATGCCGCTGCTCACACAGCCCGCGGCTGGTTAATCACTCCGTCGCGAGCTTCGGCGCCCCACCGGCCGGCGAATTGCCCGCCAAGGCCCGCGCCGGACATGTCGTCGGGAGGCCCCGAAAAAATCTCTAACTCCCTTGCTTACATTTTTGGAAATTCACCGTCTTAGGACAAGACGACTATGACCGCCCTCTGGAACGAGTTTCGTTACGCTCTCCGCATGTTGCGTAAATCCCCGGTCTTCACTGCCATAGCGGTTCTTTCGCTGGCGGTGGGCATGGGGGCCAACACCGCCATCTTCTCGCTGGTGGATCAGATCCTCCTGCGGCTTCTTCCGGTGAAGAGCCCCGAGCAGCTCGTGCTGCTCACCATGCGCGGCATGCACTACGGCAGCAATTGGGGTGGCAATGCGATCTCCTACCCGATGTACGAGGACTTCCGTGACAACAATCCGGTCTTCAGCGGGATGTTCTGCCGGTTCCCGTACCACCTCAGCCTCTCCTTTGGCGGGCAGACTGAGCGCGTCGCGGGTGAGCTGGTTTCGGGCTCTTACTTTCCGGTGCTGGGAGTGGGCGCCGCCCGGGGCCGAACCATCACTCCCGAGGATGATCGCGTCCCCGGCGGCCATCCGTTCGTGATGCTTAGCTACTCGTATTGGAAGACGCGTTTCGCGTCAGACCCTGGCATTGTGGGCAAGACAGTGGTGGTCAATGGCCACAACATGACGGTGATTGGCGTGGCGCAGCAGGGCTTCGATGGCGTCGAGCTGGGGCACTCTACGCAGGTTTTTGTTCCCGTGATGATGAAGGCTCAGATGACGCCGCTGTGGGACAAGATGAAGGACCGGCGGTGGCGCTGGGTGAACGCCTTTGGCCGCTTGAAGCCGGGCGTCAGCAAAGAACAGGCGCAGGCGGCGCTGCAACCCTTCTTCCACGGCATGCTGGAGATGGAAGTGAAGGAGCCCGCTTTCCGGAATGCCTCAGCTTACGACCGCGAGCAGTTCCTGAAGAACATTATCGAGGTGTTGCCGGGATCGCAAGGCCGGTCCGAAGACCGGCGCCAGCTCCGGACCCCACTCTGGCTCCTCATGGCCGTTACCGGCGGCGTGCTGTTGATTGCCTGCGCGAATGTGGCGGGCCTGCTGCTGGCCCGCGCGGCCTCGCGCCAGCGGGAGGTTGCGATCCGGCTCGCGCTCGGCGCCGGGCGCTTTCGGATTGTCCGGCAGCTTCTGGTGGAAAGCCTGCTGCTCTCAGGCATGGGAGGACTCTTGGGGCTGGTGCTCGCGACATGGACCAACCGTGTCTTGCTGGCCGTCCTTCCGCCGGAAACGGCGTCTATGAACCTGTCCACGGTTCCCGATCTCCGCATCCTGCTATTCGCGGCGGCCGTCTCTTGCATTACTGGCGTTGTCTTCGGTCTGGCGCCGGCACTACAGGGGACCCGTCTCGATCTGGCTCCGACGCTGAAAGATCAGGCCGGCGCTGTGCTTGGCGGCACGCATGTGCGGTTGCGGAAGGCATTGGTGACGGCGCAGGTCACCCTGTCTCTCTTGCTCCTGATCGGCGCGGGTCTTTTCATCCGCAGCCTGCGGAACCTGCATAATCTGGGCCCCGGATTCCAGCCGGATCATCTGGTCGCTTTCAATATTGACCCGTCACTGAACGGGTATGAAAGCGAGCGGAGCAAAGTTTTCTACCGCCGGCTGACGGATGCCCTCAGCTCGATTCCCGGGGTCGAGGCCGCGGGGCTGGCATCCATGCGCATTCTTGAGGGCGACGAATGGGACAGCTCGGTGACCATCGAAGGCTATACGGCGAGCCCAGGTGAGAACACGGGCCCGTACATGAATTCCATCGGCCCCGGCTACTTTGCCACGCTAGGCGTTCCGATACTCGCCGGGCGCGATTTCACGCTCAAGGATGTGGACCAGGTCAAGCATGGTCCGGATAAGGATGACTGGGCGCCGCGGGTCGTCATCATCAACGAGAAATTCGCCAGGCGCTTCTTCGGAAACTCGAATCCGATTGGCCGCCACACGGGCTTCGGCACAGATCCCGGCACGAAAACGGACATGGAAATCGTCGGGGTCATCAAGGACATCAAGTACACGAACCTGCGCGACGAGATCCCGATACAGATGTTCATTCCCTATCTGGCCGACCGGTTCGTGGGCGGGATGACCGTGTACCTCCGCACTTCGCTCGATCCGGTCCAGGCTTTCTCCGCGGTGCGCTCGGAGGTGCGGCAGCTCGACGCCAACCTGCCGCTGTACGGAATGCGGACCCTCGACGAGCAGATCACGAATTCGCTGCTGATCGAGCGCCTGATCGCGGGACTGTCCACGGTTTTCGGGTGCCTGGCCACGCTGCTGGCGACAATCGGGCTTTACGGAGTGATGGCGTACACAGTGGAGCGCCGTACACGAGAGATTGGCATTCGCATGGCGCTCGGCGCTCTCCCCCGTGACGTCATCTGGCTGGTGATGCGCGAAGTGGTTGTCTTGGTGTCGATCGGAGTGGTCGCTGGCCTCGCGGCCGCGATGGCCCTAACCAAATACGTGCAAAGCCAGCTCTACGGAGTCACACGCAACGACCCGATGACGATCGCCATGGCAACGGTCGCGCTGGCGGTGGTGGCTTGTCTGGCCGGCTACCTGCCGGCCGTCCGTGCCAGCCGCGCCGATCCCATGCACGCCCTGCGGTATGAATAGACCGCGGTCCCTTCAAGCCCACCACATGCGGACAGGTATCTTTTCTGCCTTACCGCCGCTCGGTCACCGTCACCGGCGCCCGTAGCTCGAACCGCAGGCGCGACTCGCTGGGGATGCTCGCGTCCTTTCCCCGTGTGGCGGCCACCGTGCCGGCTCCTGCTCCGGCGCCCACTCCGGCCCCGATGGCGGCTCCCTTGCCGCCGCCGGCGATGGCCCCGATGATGGCGCCGATCCCGGACGCCGCGCCCACCTTAGCGGCGTCTTTGCCGCGCGAACGCTCTCCTTTCACTTCATGCAAACCGGTGGCGATGGAGAGCCTCTGGCCGTCGGACGTCCGCAGGCGCACCAGCTCGACGGCCAGGTCAGAGACGCCCTCGATCCTTCCCGCTTTCTCCGCGATCACGACGCGCCCCTCCACATCAGCGCCCTTCTCGGCGATGACGTAACCATCCGCCACCAGCGGCTCGTCCAGCGACACCGAGAATGTGTCGCCTTTGAAGTTTCGGGCCGTGGAAAGCGTGTTCTGCGTGCGCACTACGAGAATGGTCCCCGCAGGAATGGTGACCTGCCGAGGCGCGGGCGGAGGAGCCGGCGTCCGGACCTCCGGCGCTGCCTCCTCAGTCCGGGCCGGAGCCGGGGCCGCAGGCGCCGGGCTGGTTGCGGCTGCGGGCGGCGGGGGCAACGGTTGCGCTTGCTGGACCGCCTCAGCGGAGGCAGAATGCGGTTGGACGACGCGACGCCGGACAGGCACCGGGGAAGGCTTCTCCGTCACCGGAGCCGGGGTGGTTGCGGCGGGCGGCGGGGCTGTCTCGGGCACAGGCGAAACAGCCGGGGCTGCTTCCGAAACGCTTGCTGTCTCAGGGGCCATATGGGTGAGCCGGTAAATGGTGAACACCAGCCCAGCCACCACAGCCAACAATGCGACGACCACTATCTTTAGAGCTCTCATACTCCCTCTCACGCTACCTGACGGCTCTTCGAAGCATGCCGTTTCAGGGAATTGGGTCCGGCGAGCGCTCGGGGCCCGCCTCCGGGGCTACGCCCTTTCTTTCCAGCGTCTTACACACACCCAGCTCGGCGCGGAAATTGGCCATTCTTACCCAGGATTCTCCCGCCCGCCGCTCCAGCTCATAGGTCTTGACCTTCGGATCCTCGCGCAGCCGCCAATCCGGATTCCGCCGCGCCGTCCATTTCAGCGTAATGGGGCGCGAGCTTATCTGCCGCAGCACCCACGAAGCCCCCCCGTCCAGTGTCTCATAAAGCTCGTAGCGGTCGTTGAATGTCCCCGCCGCAGAGCGGTCGATGAGCGCCAGCCCGTGTGTTTTGCTGTCGAACTGAAACAGCTGCAGCAGCCCGGCGCGGCCTTCCTCCGTCCAGATCGCCAGCTTCTGCCAGGTATGGCCCCCATCGACGGTAGCCAGTAGGTAGGGGTCAGCGGCTAACGAGCCTTGCGACAGTACGGAGATCCAGGCCCGCTGCGGATCCAGAAACTGGACGCTTTCAAATCCCCCGCCCGGCTCCCCTTTCACCGGTTGGCGCCAAGTGGCGCCGGCGTCCTCGCTCAAAAGGGCGATGGCGGATACCGTGGCCACGGCGGTATGAAGATTGCCCACCAATAAGACCTTGGACACCGCAGCGTCGACCGCGGTCAGCTCCAGAAAGACCCGGCACGGCTCTTCTTCGGAGCAATCGAGACCTGCAGCCTCGAAATCCTCGGCGCGGCAGGCGAGCGGCAGCCGCAAGGGCTGGTGTTGATAAGTCAGAGCGGGGGCCGGCGTTTCGGAGGGCCGCTGCGCGAACAAGAGGCCGCCCGCAGTGAATACCAGAAATACTCTGGCCCGCGATGACATTTGCACCGCCCCTCAACGACCGGCAGGAATGTCTGTCCCGTCAACGTTTGAGATCATTTTACCCCGAAAAGACTCCCGGCACGACAATGTTAAGATAATGTCGAGGTGGCGGTTTTCCATGCCCTTGCGTCTGCCCGAGTCGCTGGTCCAGAGCCTGCCCAGGCTGACCTTCACGGCGGCGGTGGACATTCTCCTGGTCGCCTACCTGATCTATCAGCTGCTGCTGGTGGTTCGCGGGACTCGCGCGGCCCACATACTGCTGGGCCTCTCCGTGCTCGGGGTCCTTTACTTCGTCTCGCGGCTGGCCGAACTGGAGACGCTGCACACCATCATGGCCAATTTGATCCCGTACTCCATGCTGGCCGTGATCGTGCTGTTCCAGTCCGAGATCCGGCGCACCCTGGGCCGGCTGGGGCGGCGACCTTTTTTCCGTGCTGCCCGGTTGGCTCGCGCCGAGTCTTACGATGATGTGCTGCTGGCCGTTACGCATCTCTCCCAGGCCCGCATCGGCACCCTGATCGTGATCGAGCGCGACATTGGCCTGCGCACCTTCATACAGAGCGGCGTGGTGATGGACGCCCGGCTCTCCCACGACCTGCTGCTCACCATCTTCCACCCCGGCGGGCCGCTGCACGACGGCTCGGTCATCATCCAGCAGGATAGAGTCGCCGCCGCCGCCTGCTTTCTGCCGCTGACTACCAACCCGGCGCTGGCTGCCAAGCTCGGCACCCGCCACCGCGCCGCCATCGGGATCACCGAGGAGAGCGACTGCCTGGCCGTGGTGGTCTCCGAGCAGGATGGGCGTATCTCGCTCGCTTCCGGCGGCGCTATCGAAATGGGGCTGTCGCCCGAAGAGCTCCGCCAGCGGTTGCTGCGCGGACTGGGCCGTGGCAGCGTCTCACCGGCGGTCGCTCGGCCGCTGCCCGCCTCCGAATTGGCCCCCTCCGGCCGCGGGGAGGTCAAACCCGAATGAGCTTGCTTCGCCGCTACGTCTTCCACAACTTCGGCCTCAAGCTCGTCTCGCTGGCGGCCGCCGTGGTCCTGTGGTCCTTGATCGCTACCGAGCCGGAGATGGAAACCTCGATCACCGTGCCGGTCGAGTTTCACAACGTCCCGCGGGAGCTGGAGATGATGGTGGATCAGACACCCGAGGTCCACGTCCAGGTGAAAGGTCCCGCCACCCAGGTGCGCAGCATCAGGCGCAACGACGTGGCCGTGGTGCTGGACCTGATGCACGTCGAGCGGTCCGGGGAGCGGACGTTCACCCTCGACCGCTCCCAGGTCGTCCTGCCCCAGGGGATCAGCCTGGTTAAGTCCGTTCCGTCGCAGTTGCGCTTGAACTTCGAGAGGCGGCTGACCCGCGCCGTCCCTGTGCAGCCCCTTTTTACCGGCGGTTCCGAGCCCAGCTACGAGGTGGTCCACTACACTGTGAACCCGCCCTTGGTCAAAGTGGTCGGCCCCGAAAGCCGCGTCGCCCTGCTCGATTACGCCACCACCGACCCGATCGACGTCAGCCGGCTCACCGGCAGCGGCAGTTTCACTGCGAATGCCTACCTGGCCGACCCGCACTTGCGTTTTGAAAACATACAGTCGGTCCGAGTGAGTGTGGAGATGAAGAAAAGATAGTTCCAGCAGGGGGGCAGAGCGACTGATGGCGAGACATCTTTTCGGGACGGACGGGATTCGTGGGGTGGCAGGTGCTTATCCGCTGGACGATACCACCGTGTTCGCTGTCGGTGCGGCGCTGGGCGAATTGGTGGGCGGCCTCGACCCTCGCCCCGAAGTTCTTATTGGCATCGATACGAGAGCAAGCGGCCCGCAACTGGCGGGCTTGATCGCTGGGGGCCTCGAGCGCGCGGGAGTGCCCGTTTGCTTCGCCGGAGTCATTACGACACCGGCCGTGGCCCACCTGACCCAACACGGCCGTTTCGTCGCCGGCGTCATGATTTCGGCGTCCCACAACCCGTTTCAGGACAACGGCATCAAGGTCTTCGCTCACTCCGGTTTCAAGCTGCCGGACGAGCTGGAAGAGCGGATCGAGGCCGGAATGGCCCGGCAGCGCACGGGACTGATTCAGTCCCTCAGCATGAATGACGATCCGTCGCTCGTCCAAAACTATATCGAGCACCTGGCGGCCTGTTTGCCCTCCCCTCTGAACCAAGCTCTGCGGGTTGTGGTGGACTGCGCCAACGGCGCAGCCTACCAGATTGCGCCGCGCCTGTTCGAGCGGCTGGGCCTGGCCGCCGAGTTCATCGCCAACCGCCCCGACGGCCGCAATATCAACCTGGCCTGTGGCTCGCTGCATCTCGATCTGCTGCGCCGGCGCGTGCTCGAATCGGGCGCCGATCTGGGCGTGGCCTTCGACGGCGACGCCGACCGCGCCTTGTTCATCTCCCATTCCGGCCGGGATGTGAATGGCGATGCCGTGCTGTGGATGGCGGCGCGCCATTTCCGGGCGCCTCTTGTAGTTACTACCACCATGGCCAACCTGGGGCTGGAGAAGGCGCTGGCCCGGGAGGGCATCGGCGTGGTTCGCACCCCGGTCGGCGACAAGTATGTATTGGAAGAGATGCTGCGCCGCTCGGCCGAGCTCGGCGGGGAGCAATCGGGCCACATCATCTTCTGCCGCCACGCCACCACCGGCGACGGTCTCTTGACCGCCCTCAAGGTTCTGGAAGTCCTTACCGCCACTGGCCGCACGTTGGACCAACTGACAGACGGCATGCCCGTCTATCCGCAGACCATCCGCAACATCCCCGTGCGCGCCCGCGTGCCGCTGGAGCAGGTGCCCAATTTAGGCGACGCCATCCAGGCCAGCGAGAAGGCCCTGGCGGGCCGCGGCCGCATTGTCGTCCGATACTCTGGCACCGAACCCCTGGCCCGCGTGATGGTCGAAGCGGAAACTCCGGAAGAGGTCGAGCTCCATGCCGGCCGCCTGGCCCAGGTGATCAGCGAGCAGCTGGGGACGTAACTCCCGCCGCTCTAGTCCTCCGGCGGCTCCTGCGCCGGCGGCTTCTCTTCCGGCTTGGCATCCTTCGCTTCCTGATCGAAGGCGATGCTGGCCTCGGCGGTGAACTTGCGGTACAGGCGAAACTCCACCTCGTTGCGGGTGAGCAGCTTGGCCTCTCGCATCCGCACGGTGGCGTGCAGCGGCAGCAGGTATTCGCGGTCGGCGATCTTGGCGAAGTCGTAGTCGAGAGCAGTCCGGGCCTCGTTGATGGGAAAGTCGCTCGGTATTTCGTCGGTCACGGCGCTGATGCGGAGCACCATCCCGCTTTCCTTGTCGATGTACACCTGGCCCTTGTAACCGGAGATGATTTCGCGCTCGTGCCGCTGGCCATAGCTAATGTGCCATTGGGAGCGCCGCTGGGGAACACGAAAACGGAAGACGTAGACTTTGCGCCCACGCAGCACGCTGTGGCGGTCCCACTGGAACTCGGCGGCCGTTTCGGGAGCGAACAGTTGCGCCAGCATGCTGCCAAACTCGCCGGTCGAACTGGCCCCACCAAGGGCCTCGAACGAGCGGTTGGTGAGCTGCTCGTTCACACTGATGACCTTGTAATCCTCCTTCTGCTCGAAGTACGTGACACGGGCTTTGATCTCGTCGTACTTGAACCAATCGAGCTCCAGCCCCGTGGGATCGACATAGCGGCGGGTGAGCTGCAGGCAGAGGAAGTCGGGCAGGCGCTTCGAGTAGTCCAGGGCTTCGGCGCGTGCCTTCTGGATTATCTGTTTCTGCTCCTCAGGCGAGGGCGGGGGCTCGGCGGGCTGGGTCGGCGGCGGAGCGGCTTTCGGCGGGGGCGGCGGAGGCAACCCGCGGGAGGCTTTCTGTAGTTCACGCAACGCCTCGATGGTCCGCGACCCCGCGCCCAATCCCTGAAACTCCTCGATGGCCACGTCCCCCAGCGCGAAGCTCAGCTTCTGCTTGCGAAGGTAAGCGGCCACCTCCTTGTCGCTCTGCTTCAGCTTGAGGGAGGAGCGGATCAGCTCCGTTAGTTGCTCCAGGCTGAGGGTGCTCTGGGCAAGGGCCAGCAGCGCTCCCAGCAGGAAAACCCCGATCAGTCGCCGTGGCATACTTATAGTTATATTCTAGAAGGCGTTGCCCGTCCCCGCAGGGATACCTTTTGCTATCCTGTGGCGGTGCGCAAACTCACTTTCATTTTCCTGGCCGCGGTGCTCGTGTGCGCAGCCGCCAACCCCAAAGTCTTATTTCCCAAGCAAGCCAAGCCCATCGGTCCTTACAGCCCCGGTATCCAGGTGGGCGACAGGGTTTATCTCGCCGGCCAGGGCAGCAACGATCCAAATACGGGCAAGCACCCGGAGAGTTTTCCGGCCCAGGTCCGGCAAACTATCGAGAATATCCGGGCCATTCTCCAGTCAGGCGGTATGGACTTGCGGAACCTCGCCTACTGCCAGGTCTACTTGGACGATTTTCAGAACTACGAGACCGCCAGGCAGGTTCTCGGAGAGCAGCTCAAGGAAGATCCGCCCGCCGCGGCTTTCCTCGGTGTGGCGGCGATGCCGGGTGGCACGCACGTCGAGATCTCCTGCATCGCCACTACGAATGCTTCATCCAAGAAGGCGGTTCGGCCGGACGGATCGGGTCGCCAGCCCTTTGCGCCGGGAATGCTCGTGGGTGACGCCCTGTACATCTCCGGCCAGGGCCCGGACGATCCGGCGACGGGCCACCGCCCCGCCGAGTTCGGCGCCCAGGTCCGCCAGGCACTGGAGAATATTGGCGGCGTCCTGAAAGCAGCGGGCCTCGGCTATCCCAACATGATCTTCGTCAATCCCTATCTGGTGGGCCAGGAGGGCACAGACGTTTTCAACAAGGAGTACGCGACCTTTTTCGAGTTTGGCAACACTCCGGGCCGGGCGACGATTTTTGTGACCAAGCTGCCAAAGGAAGCTCGCATCAACTTTACGGGCGTGGCCCTTCGGGATCTTTCGAGGCGCCGCGCCATACGGCCCTCCAACATGGCTCCCAGCCCCACGGCGAGCCCATGTGTGTTTGGCGGCGACACGCTCTACTGCTCCGCCAAGTCGGGGTTCGTTCCCTCCGACGGCATCCAGGTTCCGGACCTCGAAGGCCAGCTCAAGCAGACCATGCGGAACCTGCTCGACGGGCTGGAAGAAGCAGGCTTGGGCTGGGCCGACATCGTTTCAACCAATGTTTATTTAGACGACATAGCCGACTTCGCTAAAATGAATGCCGGATACCGCACCTACTTTTCCGATGCGCCGCCGGCGCGGGCCACCGTCCAGCAGGTCGTGAGCCTGGGAGAAAGACGGACGGCCGGCGGCCCTGGCAAGTACCCGACGCTCGAGCAAATCTCGCTGATCGCCGTGCGGAGGCGATAGGCATCCCATGAAAATCTCCCTTTCCCGCATCGCCCATGCCCGCTCCGGCGACAAGGGCGACACCGCCAACATCGGGCTGATCGCTTTCGACGAGCGTCACTACCCGGTCCTGGCGCGCGAGGTCACGGCGGAGCGCGTGAAGCAGCATTTCGGCTCTTTGTGCCAGGGCGAGGTGGAGCGCTTCGAGTTGCCCAACCTGGGCGCCTTGAATTTCCTCCTCCACCGCTCGCTGGGCGGCGGTGGCACCGTCTCCCTCCGGCTCGACGCCCAGGGCAAGACCTACGGAGCCGCCTTGCTGCGCATGGAAATTGCTATAGACGAAAGCGAGCTGTAGGCGTAAAATAATCTCAGCAACAAGATATTTCGCGAGCAGAACGGCTATGAAAAGGGTTGTCTTTTTCATGGTGGCGGTTCTTTTTGCGAATGCCATTTCGCCGGCTCTGCTGGGCGGCATCCCCAGCGACAAAGCGGTCTATCGCGGCGGTACCGTGGCTGTGCTGCCCGAGAATATCGAAGGAGCCGTAACCACCACCGACGAGCATGACTTCATCTTCGAATGCAAGGGCGCGCGCTTCCTCATCCCTTACGACCGGGTGAACTTCATCGAGTTCGGCCAGAAAGTGGGCCGGCGGCTGGGCCTGGCCATCGCCGTTTCCCCGATCCTGCTGCTTTCAAAGAAGCGCCGGCATTACCTGACCATCAATTATCTCGACGCGCAGGACCGCCAGCAGGCCATGGTGCTGGAACTGGGCAAGAATAT
>JACQDG010000490.1 GCA_016201185.1 Acidobacteriota bacterium
ACAACGACGGCTACGACGACCTCTACATCACCGCGCTCGACGGCGATCACCTTTTCCACCACGAGCACAATGGCAAGTTCCGCGACGTCACCCTGGCGGCCGGCATCTCGAACGCCGAGTTCGGAACCAGCGCCACCTGGCTCGATTACGATCGTGACGGGAAGCTCGATTTGTTTGTCGCCAACTACGTCAAGTGGACGCCCAAAACAGATTTGTGGTGCTCGCTCGACGGACAGACCAAGTCCTATTGCACGCCGGAATCGTACAAGGGCGTGGCCTCGAAGCTTTACCACAACTTGGGCGGGGGCCGGTTCGAGGATGTGTCTGCCAAGGCGGGAATCGCCGACCCCACCAGCAAGTCGCTCGGCGTGGCGGTGCTGGATTTCGACGGCGATGGCTGGCCGGACATTTTCGTGGCCAATGACACGCAGCCCAACAAGCTCTACCGCAACAACCGCAACGGGACCTTCAGCGAAGTGGGCGTAGCGGCGGGCGTGGCCTTCGGTGAGGACGGCGTGGCGAGGGGCGCCATGGGCGTCGACGCCGCCGATTACGACCGCTCCGGGCGGCCTCACCTGCTGGTCGGCAATTTCTCCAACCAGATGCTCGGCCTCTATCACAACGAGGGCAACGGCCTGTTCGTCGACGAGGCGCCGACCTCCACGGTGGGCCGCGCCAGCCTGCTTTCCCTTTCCTTCGGCGTCTTCTTTTTCGACTACGACCTGGACGGCCTAGCCGACATCTTTGCCGCCAACGGGCACATCGAGAACGAGATCAACCGCGTCCAGCCCCGCGTCGAGTACAAGGAGCCGCCGCTGCTATTCCGAAACCTGGGCGGCAAGAAGTTCGAGCCAGTGACCTCGCAGGTGGGTCCGGCGCTAAGCCGGCCCATCGTGGCCCGCGGCGCCGCTTATGCCGATTACGACATGGACGGCGACCTGGACATCCTGATCTCGACCAACGGCGGCCCGCCGTACCTGTTTCGCAACGACGGTGGCAACGCGAACCAGTATCTGCGCGTCAAGACCGCCGGCACGAAGTCAAACCGCGACGGCATCGGCGCCGTGGTCCGGCTCCGCTCTGCTTCTGGAACCCAGTGGCAGATGGTTCGCAGCGGGTCGAGCTACTGCTCCCAGTCCGAGCTGGCCCTCACCTTCGGCCTGGGCCGCGACCGCATGGTCGACTCGCTGGAGGTCTTCTGGCCCAGCGGCGAGCGGCAAGGTTTTTCGAACCTGGACGCGGATCAATACCTGCTGGTGGAAGAAGGCAAGCCGACCCTAACGAAGATAGGTCGGTAACGGCCTGCTGTTTACCGCCTGCCGGGCGGCTTCCAGAGGCGCAGCCGGAGAATCTTCCTGGCCAGAGTGTAGATGTCTTGCTTGCCCTTTTCCCTGCGGATCCCCAGCGCCACCAAGAGGACGAGGACTTTGTCTGCTCTCACTTCGTAGATAATCCGGTAACGCTGGCCCACTGCTCGAATACTTCGGTAACCCGTCAGCTCGCCGGTCAGCGGCTTGCCTTGTTTCTCCGGTTCTTGCGCAAGCCCATCGATACGGTCCCGGATTTTCTCCTGGACCCGGCGGTCAGTGATGTTTGCCAACATCTTCAGGGCTGCCGGCTCGATCACGACGCGATAGGTCAAAGCCCGAGTTTCCTTTTGGCCTTCTCCCAGGGAATGTGTTTCCCTGCCGCCGCCTCCTGAATTCCTTGCCGCAAAACGGCCATCATCTTCTCGTCGCCAAGGATTTCCAGGGTTTCTACGATGGATTCATAAAGTTCCCAGGACATGACCGCCAGGACCGGCCTGCCGCGGCGGGTCACCGCCAGCGCTCCTGCTTCCGGCTCGCGCTGCAGCCGTTCGGGAAGGGAAGTCAGCTTGCTTCGCGCCTCGATGATGGGCATGGTGTTCGCCATTTAAGTTCGCCTCGTACTATTAAGCGTACTGGAAAGCGTTCGCCCGGTCAACTGGCGTACCTGTGCCTTCTTCGTGGAATGGGGTTGCCTTCTGTTTACTGCCCGCCCAGGCTCGTCGTCTGGGTCTGCGGGGGGACGATCCGCTGCAACGCGGCCGCCACGTCCTGGGGGTGGAATCCGTAAGGACCAGCCTGGCTCTTGTGGGCAACGCGGCCGTCGCGGTCGATCACGTACAGGCGGTCAGGCCAGCCGGTGTAGGCGACCTCGGTGGAGTTTTGAAAATCGTCGAGCACCGCCGGAATCTTGATGCCCAGCTTCCGGATGCAGGATCCGGCCACCTCGCCGCGCTCCTCGAAATTCCTGGGACTGGCGATGAGGACCCCGTCGTTCAGGTTGCTCGGCACCTGCCACAGATCGCTCGAGTGGGCCTCCTGAATGTAAACGACGTAGAAGGCCACCTGCTCTTTGTACTGGTCATACAGCTTGTTCAGCGCGGGAACCTCCCGGCGAAAGGGCGGTCAAGTGTAGCTGCCAAACACCAGCACCACCGGCTTCTGCCCCCGGAACGACGACAGCCGCACCGTGGAGCTCTTGTCCGCTGTGAACAGCTCGAAGTCCGGCGCCGCATCCCCCGGCTGCAGATGCCCGGCACGGGCCCTGGTCCAGAACCGCTCAAAAGGCATGACCGCCATTACGGGAAACGGCACTTTCGACATGACCCGGGTGAAGCGATCCGGCGGCTGGTACATCGCTCCCACCACCACGCCGACCAAGACGAGATAAATGGCCAGCAGAACTACCGCGCCTCTAAGAAGCCATCGCATTTCATTCCCCCATCCGGGTCACCTATTTTGCCAGCATCATAACAGCGCTTCCACCAGCGCCGCAACCTCGACCAGCAGCCCGTCCTGGCGGGGCGCAGCGGCCAATTGCAGGCCCAGGGGGAGCCGGGAATCCACAGGCATGGGGATGGAGATGGCGGGTGTGCCGAGCGCCGTCCACGGGGTGTTCATCCGCGGATCGCCGGTCGATTCCAGGCCCGCCGGCGCCGGGCCGGTGGTCGCAGGTGTAAGAATCACAGGAATTTCCTGAAACAATTTCGCCATCTCTTGTCTTATGGCGGCTATCGCATCCAGGGCGGCCGCATACTCCTCCGGGGGGATCTTCTGCCCCCGCATCACCAGCTCCCCCAGCTTGAGACCGATCCGCAGCCCATGCTCGCGCCAGCGCTCCTGATGGGTTCGCGCACCCTCATAGTCGCAGACCGTCTGGGCCGCCGGGAGCAACTTCCAGAACCGGGACGGCAATTCCACCGGCTCGACCGGAAATCCTTCGGCCCGCAGGCGAGCCACGTTCGACCAGAAAGCTCGCTCCATTTCCGGGGCCATCTCGGGCAGGTCCGCCGGCGCCCCGAGCCTCGCCCCTTCGCTTTGACCCACGGCGTGCCCCATCCTCTCCCAGAGCGCCTTCATATCCGCGGCGGTCTCGGTGAACAGGCCGGCCGTGTCGAGACTAGTAGCGAATGGCAGCACCCCTTCCAGCGAAAGCAGGTCGTAAGTAGGCTTGAAACCCGTCACGCCGCAGAACGAGGCCGGTCGCAGTACCGAGCCCAGCGTTTGCGTGCCAAGCGCGAAGGGAACCATGCCCGCGGCCACCGCCGCCGCTGAGCCGCTCGAGCTGCCGCCGGGCGTGTGCCGCGGGTCGCGCGGATTGCGTGTGGGCGCCGGATCAAAATAGGCGAAGGCGGTCGTCTGCGTTTTGCCGAGAACGATCGCGCCGCGGCCTCTCAAACCCCGGACCAGCGCTGCGTCCCGCCCCCCCTTCCGCCCGGCATAAAGCGGCGAGCCATACCCGGTCGCCAGGTTTTCGGTCTCGAAGATATCCTTGACGCCGAAGGGAATGCCGTTGAGCGGGCCTTCGGCCAGAGCGGGCTGAGGCGAAACTTCCACCCACGTCTGCAATTCCGGCTCTGCCTCGCGAATCCGCTCCAGGCAGAGCGCCATCAACTGCTGGGGCGTCTTCTCCCCGGACTCCAGCCACTCTACGAACTGCCGCAACATGAGCATGCCGCTCCTCGCCTACTGCTAAAATAACAATGAGTCCCTTTCCCGGTCCTCGATCCGCAATGAAAATCGCCCTGGGACAGATCAACCCTACGGTCGGCGACCTCGCGGGTAACGTCAATCTGATGATCCGCGTGGCGCGGGAAGCGGCGGCGGCCGGCGCCGATCTGGTCATTTTTCCCGAGCTGGCCGTGAGCGGGTACCCGCCGCGAGACCTTGTGGAAAAGCCATCGTTCCTCGAGGGCGCCCGGCGCGAGCTCGAGAGGCTGGCCCGGGAAACCGCTGGTCTGCCAACCGACCTGATCTGCGGCTTCCCGCGCCGCAATCGTGCCGACACCGGCAAAACCGCCGCCAATTGCGCCGCTTACATCTCGGGGGGGGCGATTCGGTTCATCCAGCAGAAGATGCTGCTGCCCACCTACGACGTTTTCGACGAGGGCCGCAACTTCGCCCCGGGCGAGCACCAGTCCGTGTTTGCGGCCCGGGGCGGGCGGCTGGCCCTCACGATCTGCGAGGACGTGTGGAACGACAAGGAATTCTGGCAGCGGCAGCTCTACCGCCGCGACCCGGTCGAAGAACTGGTCGCCTCCGGCGTCGATTTCCTCGTCAACATCTCCTCCTCGCCTTATCACCTCGACAAGCGGCAGTTGCGGCGGGACATGCTCGGAGCCATCGCCCGCCGCCACGGGCTGCCCGTGCTGCTGGTGAACCAGGTGGGCGGCAACGACCAGCTCGTGTTCGACGGCTCGAGCTTCGTGCTGGACGCCGAGGGCCGGCTCCGCGCCCTGGCCAAATCGTTCGAGGAGGACCTGGTCCTTTACGACACGGAGACGGGGCGAGGCGAGATTCACGACAATCTGCCGGTTGAGATCGAGGCCGTCTACCAGGCCTTGGTGATAGGCACGAGGGACTACGTGCGCAAGTGCGGCTTCCGGCAAGTGCTGATCGGCTTGAGCGGCGGCATCGACTCCTCCCTCACCGCCGTGATTGCCGTGGACGCCGTGGGTCGGGAAAACGTCACCGGTATGGGCATGCCCGGGCCTTTTTCCTCGGAAGGCAGCGTGACCGACGCGCAGGCGCTGGCTGAGAGGCTGGGGATCCGGTTCGAGCTTTTAAGTATTAATAAGGTTTATGGAACCTTCCTGGAATCGCTGGTCCCGGCCTTTGCCGGCCGGCCCGCCGACGTGACGGAGGAGAACCTGCAGGCGCGACTGCGCGGGGCCGCCTTGATGGCGCTTTCCAACAAGCTGCGGGCGCTGGTGCTTACCACCGGCAACAAGAGCGAGCTGGCCGTGGGCTACTGCACGCTTTACGGCGACATGTGCGGCGGACTGGCGGTGATCAGCGACGTTCCCAAGACGATGGTTTACGAGCTGGCCCGGGTGGCCAACCGGCGGCACAACGGCGCCATCCCCGAGGCCGTGTTCACCAAGCCGCCCTCGGCCGAGCTGCGTCCCAACCAGAAGGACAGCGACTCCCTCCCCTCCTATGACGTTCTCGATCCGATCCTCAGGGCGTATGTCGAGGAGAACGAGTCGCCCGAATGCATCGCCCGGAACCTCGACCGGCCCATTGAGCTGGTACGCGAAATCGCCCGTCTGGTGGATCGGAACGAGTACAAGCGGCAGCAGGCCGCTCCCGGCCTTCGGGTGACGAGCAAGGCGTTTGGCATGGGCCGGCGCTTCCCCATCGCCCAAACGTTTGAGGAATAGATGCCCCGGGCCTTTCTTGCGGTGGTCCTGCCGGCCATTCTGGGAGCCGTGCTCGCCTCCACAGCGGCGCCGCCCGCATCGGTCGGCCCCCAGCCCGACGGCGCCTTCCTGCTTCCCAACGGCTGGCGGCTGACCCCGGCAGGGAAGCAGATTCCGCTCAGCACATTTCCCATGGCCATGGCCCTCTCTCCCGACGGCCGTTACCTTCTGGTTTTGAACGGCGGCTGCCTGCCGCCCACGATCAGTGTGGTGGATGTGGCCGCCGAGCGGGAAACGGCGCGGGTCCCGGTGGAGGATGCCTGGATGGGAATCACTTTCAACAAAGCAGGCGATCGCGTTTATGTGGGCGGCGGGTCGAAACCGTTCGTGTTCGAGTTCAGCTTCAGCGGCGGGGTGCTCAAACCTGCGCGCCGCTTCGCGGCCCTTCGTGATCCACGGCCTTCCGATCGCGTCGGGGACGTTGCCCTTTCACTGGACGGTCGATTTATATATGCCGCTAATTTGTTTCGGAATTCGCTCAGCGTGCTGAACGTCCTTACTGGTTTTTTGGTGGGGGAGGCGCCCACCGGCCGCCGGCCCTACCGGACGGCCTTCGCGCCGGACGGCAAGACCTTTTACGTCAGCCATTGGGCCGATGGAACAGTGGGACAGTACAACGTTTCCGAAGGGGGAACCAGTTGGACGCGGCTCGACACGATCGCCGTCGGCCTGCACCCCACCGACCTGCTCTATCTCGAAGGAGCGAACGAGCCGCAGGAGAACGAACCGAAGTTTGCGGCGCGCTTGTTGGTGGCCTGCGCCAATACCAACAGTGTGTCGGTGGTGGGGATCAGCGAGGGCAGCCAGGCTCGCCTGCTCGGGCGGATCAGCGTGGCCTTCTCGCCTCTGGCTCCAGCCGGCTCCACTCCCTCGGCCCTGGCCCTCAGCCCGAATCGGGATCGCCTCCTGGTTGCCGCCTCGGATAGCAACGCCGTCGCCGTGGTGGACGTGAGTGACTATCAGTCAGAGATAGCAGGCTTCTTGCCGGCGGGCTGGTATCCCACCGCGGTGCGAGTGGTGGTGGACGGTCGGATCTTCATCGCCAACGGCCGCGGCTCGTTTCCGAATCCCGGCGCCCAGGAGCGTCCTGCGGCCTGCCTCGAAACCGGCTCGCTGTCGATCGTGCCGCCGCCCACCGACGAGCAATTGGCTGCTTATTCCCGCCAGGTCCTGCGGAACAGTCCTTACCAGGATCGCGGCATGGCTGAACCCCCGCCGCCCGCTGGCATCCGCCACGTCATCTACATCATCAAAGACGGCCTCAGCTACGACCAGACGCTGGGGGACATGAAGGAGGGCAAGGGCGACGTCTCCCTGGCCCATTTCGGCGAGCAGGTGACGCCCAACCATCACAAGCTGGCGCGGGAGTTTGTCCTGCTCGACAATTTCTACGTAAACGGAGAAACGAGCGCTGACGGCCTCCACTGGTCCACCGCAGCTATCGCCAATGATTTCGTGCAGAAGATGTGGCCTTCCTGGCTCGCCGGCCGCCTCCAGGCCGGGGATTTTGAAAGGGCCGAGCCGGCCGCCTTCCCCCCTGCGGGCTACCTCTGGACCAATGCCCTCAGCGCCGGCCTCACCTTGCGCAACTATGGATTGTGGGTGGAGAACAGCCAGGCGCTCACGGGCGTGGCCCGGGTCCGCGACCCCGCCCTCGACCTGCACACCGACAAGAGCTTCCTCGGCTTCAACCCGGATTACCCCGACCAGAAAAGGGCCGACGAGTTTCTGCGCGAGTTCGGCGAATACGCGCGCCGGGGAAGCCTGCCCGGGTTGATCCTGATGCGGCTGGCCAACGACCGGGTGGCCGGGACAGAGGCCGCGAAGTCAAGCGCCCGGGCCCTGGTGGCCGACAATGATTACGCCCTGGGCCGGATCGTCGAAGCGATCAGCCACAGCCTCCTCTGGCCGCAGATCGCCATCTTTGTGCTGGAGGCCAGCGCTGCCGGCCCTGACCACGTCGATTCCCACCGCAGCCCAGCCCTTGTTATCAGCCCCTATGCCCGGCGCGGTTTTGTTGACAGCACCCCTTACAATACGGCTTCTGTATTGCGCACCATCGAGTGGATCCTGGGCCTGCGTCCCATGACCCAATTTGACGCTGGCGCCGCCCCGATGCGAAACACCTTCTCGCCGCAGCCCGATCCCCGGCCTTATCAGGTCGAAAAGCCCCGCGTAAACCTCGAGGAGCGACGTTCCACCGCTCCGGCTCCGAGCGGAGGCCCCTTGCGGTAAAGGTCACATGCCCCATATTTACATCTGCTTTCTCTGGCACATGCACCAGCCCTTCTACAAGGATCTGCTGACAGGCGAATACCGTCTTCCCTGGGTGCGCATGCACGCCCTGAAGGACTACTACGGCATGGTGAAGATCCTGGAGGAGTTTCCCGGCATTCGCCAGACCTTCAACCTCGTGCCTTCGCTGCTGGTGCAACTGGAGGATTATGCCAAGGGCCAGGTTTGCGACCCGTTCCTCGATGCCGCCGAGGCCCCAGCCGAGTCTCTCACGGACGAGCAGCGTCATTTCATCCTGCAGTATTTTTTTCAGGCTAATCCAGAGCGGGTGATTCACCGCTATCCGCGCTATCGAGAGCTTTACGAACGCTGGGTAGGGGCGGACCGAGACCCGCGCCGCGCGGCGCATTATTTTTCCACCCAGCACTACCGCGACCTCCAGGTGCTCTCGCAACTGGCATGGTTTGACGAGGAGTTCCAAGAGCGGGACCCGGAGGTCAGGGCCCTGATCGCTCACGTCTCTGAATACACCCTCGAGGATCAAAAAACGGTGGGGCGCAAGCAGCGGGAGATTCTGAACGCCGTGATCCCGGCCTATCGCGCCGCCGCCGAGCGCGGCCAGATCGAAATCTCCACCACGCCTTTCTATCACCCCATTCTGCCGCTGCTGTGCGACAGCGACATCGGTGCGGCGGCCCATCCCGGCCTGCCGCTGCCCCAGCGGTTCTGCCATCCCGACGACGCCCGCGAACAGTTGAGCCTTGCCCGCCTCTTTATGGAACAAAGGTTCGGTCGGGCTCCGGAAGGCCTGTGGCCTTCGGAAGGCTCGGTCTCCGACGAAGCCCTGGCGCTGGCCGCCGAGGTCGGTTTCCATTGGGCCGCCTCCGATCAAGGCGTGCTCGAAAAAACTTTGCAGGCCGCCTCCACCGGCCCCGGCGGACTTCTTTATCAACCTTTTCTGTGGGAGCAGGACGGCCGCCGGCTGTCACTGATCTTCCGCGATCATTTCCTGAGCGACCTGATCGGCTTTGTTTTTTCCCGCATGAATCCGGAAGATGCGGCGGCGGATTTCACCCGGCGCCTGGCCGTCATCGGCGAGCCCTTTCTGGCCTCAGGCCGCGACGCCCTTATCCCCATCATCCTGGACGGGGAGAACGCCTGGGAATACTACGAGCGCAACGGGCGGCCCTTCTTGCGAAAGCTGTATGCGAGGCTCCAGGAAGATCCGCGTTTCCACACCGTAACGGTGGGCGAAGCGCTCAACCGGCTGCCTGCGCACGCCCTCCACACCATCGCGCCTGGCTCCTGGATCAACGCCAACTTCGACATCTGGATCGGAGCGGAGGAAGACAACCGCGCCTGGAATCTGGTCGGGGAGGCGCGCCGGTTTTTCGACCGCGCGCAGGCGCCTTCGCCTGTTGCCCGGGAGGTGGCTTACCAGGAACTGCTGATTGCCGAGGGCAGCGACTGGTGCTGGTGGTACGGGCCGGAGCATGACACGGTGAACCGCATCGAGTTCGATCAGTTGTTCCGCAACCACCTGGCCAATGTGTATCGCGTGCTCGGGAGCCAGCCCCCGGAGGAACTGGCGCGGCCCCTGGTGCGCGAGCGCGGCCGGGTGGTGTCGGCCGGACCGACCGGCTACATCCGCCCTGCCATCGACGGGGAGATCACTTCTTATTTCGAGTGGATCGGCGCCGGCCATTACCGGGCGGATCAGCGGCTCGGAGCCATGCACGGCAGACGTTTTCTGGTGCGGGAGCTGCATTACGGCACCGACGGCGCCAGCTTGTTTTTGCGCGTGGACTTCTTGCCGGGCGAATACGATCGACTGCCCGGCTTGGAGGCCCGCCTCACCTTGGAAGCCGCCGCTACGGCCCGCCTCTGCCTGCTATTGGGGGAACAGGGTGTAGAGAAGTGCGAGTTTTCGAGCACCGGGGCGTTCCCTGGGCCCAGCATGGCGCCAGAGCCGGAAGCCGCTTTCGGGCGCGTACTGGAAGTGCGTGTGCCGCTGGAGGCCGTCGGCGTGCGGCCCGGGGACCGGCTCCGCTTTCAGTTCTCCCTGTGGCGGGAAAACCTCCCGATCGATGCCTTGCCGCTCGAAGGCTGGCTCGAGCTCGATACCTCGGAACCGGCCGACTGGCGGGCGTAGGGAGCTCGTCGGCTACCGCTCGTCCTACTCCCGCGGCGGCAGCAGCTCCGTCAGCCCGCGGATCGCCCGCCGCATTTCCTGCCGGCGCTCCGGCGGGCTCTGCCAAATCCATCGAAAGTTGCGCCGGCTCTACCGGCTCCACGGGAACTCACGAATCCTGGTATAAACCGAGCCTCCCGAAACGAGCCGGCTCTGGTAGAGGTAGAAGCGGTCGGGCGTAAAGCGGCCGAAATCGAGCGAAGGGATCGCCTGGATGGCCCGGTGCAGGCCATCGAGGGGTGCACGCTCCTGAATCCGGGCCAGGGTGAGGTGAGGGGAATAAGGCCGCGCTTCCCGCGCCACCCCCAGTGGCTCGAGCGCCCGGTCCACCTCGCCCGCCAGTTGGCTCAACTCTGGACAGGCCGCGATCCCGGCCCAGAACACCCTCGGCGCTTTGGCGTTGGGAAAGAAACCCACCCCCGAAACCTGCACTTCGAAAGGCGCCGGCGCTGGGACGCCCTGCAACATCTCGCACAGCGCTTCCAGCTTTTCCTCCGGCCATTCGCCGATGAACTTCAGGGTCAGATGCAAGCTTTCAGGCCGGCTCCAGCGCAGCCGCGCCGCAGGACGCAACTTATTGAGCAGGCGCTGTAGATTTTCAAACACTTCCTGCGAGAGATCCAGCGCCGTAAACAGCCGCATGGCTAGTCCCCCTTCCACGCTCCCAGCAGGCGGCGGATCAGCACCAGTTGGCCCAGATGATAAGCGTTGTGATCGGCCACGAGCAGTGCTTCGCGCAGGATGGTCTGGCCTTCTCCGTGGGGGAGGGGGGCGCACAGGTCCATCTTCGGATCCTTCACCAGCTTCTCCATGGCCTTCAGATCGGCGCGAAAGGCGGCTACACTTTTGTCCCACGCGGTCTTGTTTGGCGGCGCTTCGGTCGACGGCCAGTAGCCTTTAGGAAACTCCGGCGAGACGTGCTTGGGATGCCGGCTGAATTCCAGAATGTCCCACTGTGCGATCCGCATGTGCTCCAGCAACTGCCAGGGCGTGTGCGGCGCTCCCGGCGGCGTGCGGCCCCGCAGCTTCGCGGGCAGCCCGGCGATCGCCTCGTCAAAACTCAGGTGCGCGCCGCCTCCGCTCAGCAAATAGAGGAGATGCCGGCGCAAGGCGCTGTCGTTCTTCATGCTGGTCCCTCCATATTGGCTTAGATTTTTTTGCTTCTCCACAGACTGCCGGAGGAATGGGCTACTGCTTCAAGCCCGCGGTCCAGTTGACCACAACCGTGATGGGCGAAGAGGTGGCCTCCTGGACAATGGTGTTTACCAGAAACCGCTGCCCGTCCCTGCTTGCGACGTAGTGGTTTCTGGCGTCAACCAGACCTGTAACCTGGGTCTGGAAGAGCGCTTTCGGGACACCAGGCTCGAAGGTGGAGCCGGGCTTCACCTCCGCCGCCATGAGTCTTCGATCGGGGGCCAGGTAGAAAAGCTCTCTCCCGTCCCGCCGCCAACTTGGCTGCGCACCGCCGTTGGCTGAGATTTGCCATTTGCCGCCGGACATCGGAAAGGGTTGAACGTAAACCTCGTATCGGGGATTCGACTCATTCGATGTGTATGCGATCCATCGTCCATCGGGAGAGAATTGTGCCTGGAACGCATCAAACTCGGTCTGGAGGTATGGCATCGGCTTCCGCTCTCCGAACATCGGCAAGACCCACAGATCCCATTTCGTCTTGGGATCCCAGTTGGCATACACGATGTACCGCCCGTTGCCGGACCAGCCGGTGGGATATTTGGAGACGTCCGACTTCAGGAGTGGTTCTTCATTTCCGGCGCCACTCGAAGCCTTCTGATAAAGGTTCGGCGGCCCATCCCGGTTGGAAGCAAAAATGATCCGGCTGCCGTCCGGGGACCAGAGCGGCGTGGCGTCGTCGGAAGGATGGAACGTGAATCGGGAACTGATGCCGCGCGACAATTCAAACAGCCAGATGTCCTGGGTTCCCGTTTGCGGATCGACCCGTGTCAGCGCCATTCGCTTTTCATCGGGTGAGAGCCAGGGGTCGCGGTAAGGTCCGGGCGGACCAACCGCTCCGAGCGGTTTCCCCGTGCGATCGTACCAGACCAGTTGCTTGGTCCGGATGCCACCGCTCCGATAGGCCAGCACTCCGCTTTCCGACACCGAAAAGGACGTCAGGCCGGGTATGGTTTCGTCATACCAGACCTGTTCGGCGACCGGAAAGGGCTCGCCCGTGATTCGCACCGCCTTGGCGTCGAACGCCTGACCCATCAGCGTCCTTCCGCGCAGAAAGAACAGGTAGCCCCTTTCCCCGGGGCCCCGCGCGTACGCCACGCTCCAGTCGGTTCCCAGCAGGCGCTTTGTTTCTTTGGAGTCCAGCGACCCGATGTAGATACCGCGGGCATCCGCCTGCGCGCTCCACACCAGAAACAGGAAGTGGCGGCCGTCGGGCAGAAAGTGCGGCCACTGGTGGCTGCTTTCCTGGCGCGACGGATCGAGCGTAGTCACCGGCGTCGGAGCGCCGCCCGTCTCGGCAATGCGATACAGCCGATCTCCAGGATTGGGTGAAAAAACAATCACGCCGTCGCGGCTCCACGTGCCGCCCCGGGCGTCAAAGACTTCGCAGAGCGCTTGCGGAGGCCCTCCCTCCACACTGATCTTCTGGAGCTTGCCTTCTGCGAAGAACCCCAGGAAGCGATTGTCCGGCGACCAGAACGGATGGACCGCGCCCTCGGTACCGGGCAGCGCCCGGGCAGTCAGGGATGCAAAGGGGCGCACCCATAGGGAGGTGCTCCCGTCAGGACTTGTGGTGACGAAGGCCAGTTGCTTCCCATCTGGCGAAACAGCAATGGAGCCGGCCAGTGTTGTTTTCTCCGGCGGCGAAATAGAGAAGCGTATCGGGCGGGCTTCCAAAGGAGCCCGGCGGAAGTAAGCAACTGCCAGAAACAGCGCGACCAGAACGGCGACGGTCGCCACCGACCACGCCAGGCGCTCGCGGTGCCTGCGCCGCGCTTGCACGGCCTCGGCGCCCGCCGCAGCCCTCTCCGGGCCCGGCAAGGCACCTGCCTCGGCGATCCATTGCAACTCGCTCGCCAGGTCCCGCGCCGTTTGCCACCGATCCTCAGGATTCTTGGCCAAGCACTTCTTGACCAGACGATCGAAGGCCGGACCGTACCGGCGCCCGGTTACGGGCTGGAGTGTGGAGATCGGCGGCGGATCCTTTGACAGAATGGCCGCGATCAAGCTCGCAGGGCTATTCCCTTCAAACGCCTTTCGCCCCGCCGCCATCTCGTAAAGCACAACGCCGAAAGCGAAAATATCCGCTCGCCCGTCGGTCTCTTTCCCCTCCAATTGCTCCGGCGCCATGTATTGGATCGTGCCCAGAATCGTCCCTGCACCGGTCAGCGTACTTTCCGGCACGGGAGAGACCGTCAGGCTGCCAGCCGCAACCGCTTTCTCAGGACCCCGCAATTTCGCCAATCCAAAATCGAGAAGCTTCGTGCCCGACTTGATCAGCATGATGTTGCCCGGCTTCAGATCCCGGTGAAACACCCCCTGCGAATGCGCTTGGCCGAGAGCGTCCGCGATCTCGATGGCGTAACGCAGGACAAGTTCGGGGGGCAGCGGGCCTCCGGCGAGGCGAGCGGCGAGCGTCTCGCCTTCCAGGTATTCCATTACCAGGTAGTCCAGGCCCTCCTGTTGACCGATATCGAAGAGACTGCAAATGTGAGGATGATTCAGGCTCGACACGGCCCGCGCCTCCCGCTCGAAGCGCTGGCGCAAGTCCGGCCTCTCGGCTATATGCGCTGGCAGAACCTTGATGGCGACGGTTCGATCGAGCCGCGTGCCGAGGGCGAGGGTCATGACATTATGGGTACATTATATGCCCGGCTCTCCGGCCGCCCGGTATTTCGTATTTCAGTCAGGCATGCTGCCGGCGGCTACTCCATTGTATATAATGGAATTCTGGGTTGTTCGTGGCGGTTTTCCCCGCGGGAGAGAGGAATGTCCTCGGTCGAAACTTTGCCTGTGCAGGATGTAACGTCTGCGGGTCCTGAGCAGGTTGTCAACGACTTCAGCATACAGGTCGCTACTGTAAACGGTTCCGGAAGCCAGACCGCCAATATCGTTCTGTTGCGAGCCCTCTTCCGGATGGGCATACCGGTTTCGGCCAAGAATCTTTTTCCCTCCAACATCGCCGGCCTTCCGACCTGGTACACCATCCGCGCCAACAAGCGCGGCTTCATCGGGCGCAAGAAGGAGATTGACGTCGTGGTGGCGATGAACCCGGAGACCGCCCAGGAAGATGTGCGGAACCTGGCCCCGGGCGCCGCGGTCGTTTACGACGCTCCGCTGGAGCTGAACAAGCTCCGCTCCGACCTGCACTTTTATCCGGCGCCGTTCGACAAGCTGGTGACGCCGGTCTGCCCCGACGCCAAGCTGCGCAAGCTGGTGCGCAACATGATCTACGACGGCATCCTGGTTCACCTGCTGGGCATTGAGCTGGAGGAAGTCCGCGCCGCGCTGTTCAAGCAGTTCAAGAAGAAGGTCAAGGCGGCCGAGCTGAACTGGAACGCCGTGCTGGCCGGAGTGGAATACGCACAGCAGAAGCTGACGAAGACGGACCCCTTCCGCGTCGAGCGGATGAACGCCAACGGCAGCAAGATCATCATCGAAGGCAATGCCGCCGCGGCGCTGGGAGCGATCTTCGCAGGCGTCACGGTGGTGACCTGGTACCCGATCACGCCGTCCTCCTCGCTGTGCGAAACGCTGATCGATTACGCCCGCCGCTACCGCATCGATCCGGAGACGGGCAAGGCGACCTTCGCCATCGTCCAGGCCGAAGATGAGCTGGCCTCCATTGGCATGGCGCTGGGCGCCGGATGGGCGGGAGCCCGCTCCATGACCGCCACCGCCGGTCCGGGCGTCTCCCTGATGGGTGAATTCATTGGCCTCGGTTATTACGCCGAGATCCCGGCGGTGATTTTCGACGTGCAGCGCGTCGGGCCTTCCACCGGCCTGCCCACCCGCACCGCGCAGTCCGATATCCTCTCCACCGCCTTTCTCTCCCACGGCGACACCAAGCACGTCCTGCTTTTCCCCAGCTCGCCGGAAGAGTGCTTCAGCATGGCTGGCCAAGCCTTCGACCTGGCCGAAGAGCTCCAGACGCCCATCTTCGTCATGATGGACCTGGACCTGGGGATGAACTACTGGATGGCGGAGCCGTTCGCGTACAACCACAAGCCGCTCAGGCGAGGCAAGGTGCTGACCGCGGAGGACGTGGAACGGCTGGGCGGGTTTGCCCGCTACAAGGACGTGGACGGCGACGGGATTGGCTACCGCACGCTGCCCGGCACCGGGCACCCGCTGGCAGCCTACTTCTGCCGCGGCAGCGGGCACAACGAGAAAGCCAGCTACACCGAGCGCCCCGATGATTACAGCCGCAACATGGATCGCCTGGCGCGGAAGTTCGAGACAGCCCGCTCTATGGCGCCGCGCCCGGTTATCGACTTCAATCCGCAGGCGCGGGTGGGCCTGATCGGCGCCGGCACCACTCATTGGGCGCTGGTTGAGAGCTGCGACCAGCTCCTGCGGGAGTGCGACCTGCCGACTTCCTACTTGCGCATCCGGGCGTTCCCGTTCAACCAGGAGCTGACGGATTTCATCCGCCAGCACGAGCGGATCTACGTGGTGGAGCAGAACCGGGACGCGCAGTTGCTCGACTTGATGCGGCTGGACGTCGATCCGGCCTTGCACTCCCGGCTGCGCAGCGTGCGCTACTATGGCGGCCT
Source organism: Acidobacteriota bacterium (assembly GCA_016201185.1). Lineage (GTDB taxonomy): Bacteria > Acidobacteriota > Terriglobia > Bryobacterales > JACQDG01 > JACQDG01. The sequence continues at coordinate 15,902 of JACQDG010000490.1, forward strand.
GCCGATCGACGCTCGCACCATCACCGACGAGATCATCCAACAGGAGGGTTTGTGAGCGCTGTTGCCACCCCGCCGCCCAAGAAGACGAACCGCATCGGCCTCGATGTAGCGGGATACAAAGGTCTGAGGACCACGCTGTGCGCCGGCTGCGGCCACAACGCCATTTCGGAGCGCATTATCGAAGCTTTCTTCGAGATGGGCGTTGCCCCCTGGCGCGTCATCAAGCTG
>JACQDG010000487.1 GCA_016201185.1 Acidobacteriota bacterium
GGACGCTCTTTCCGATGGCGTCCATGCGGTCATACATGGCCTCCATCCGGAACTGCTCCGGGTCCACGCCGCCCTCCTCGTTGATCATGGAGTTCCGGAGAAAGCCGGTGGCCACAATCTGGTCTTGAGTCGGGTTGGGGAGCAGGTCGCCGGCCACCTGCTCGATGATGAACCGGTCGTAAGGAAGGTCGTGATTCAGGTCGTTGATTACCCAGTCCCTGTAAAACCACACCTGGCGCTGCTTGTCCTTTTCATAGCCGTCGGAATCGGCGTAGCGGGCGGCATCCAGCCAGTGCCGCCCCCACCGCTCGCCGTAGTGCGGAGACGCGAGCAGCCGCTCCGCCTGCTTTTCGTAAGCGTTCTGGCGCTTGTCGTTCAGGAAAGCATCCACTTCCTCGATCGTGGGCGGCAGGCCGATTAAGTCAAGGCTCAAGCGGCGCAGCAGCGTGACGCGGTCGGCCTCGGGCGAGGGCGCGAGACTCTCTTTTTCCAAACGCGCCAGCACGAACTTGTCGATGGCGTTGGCGGGCCATGCCGTGTAGCGCACCGGCGGCAAGGGAGGACGCTTCGGCGGGACAAAAGCCCAATGTTTCTGGACTGCCGCGGCTTCTGCGCCCGCTTCCTCCGGCCATTCCGCGCCCTGGTCGATCCAGGTCCGGATCAGCGCGACCTGCGCCGCTTCGAGCGGCTGGCCGCCCATGGGCATCCGGGGCCCCTCGCTCAATCCTGCGACCCGCTGGTAGAGAGGGCTCTCTGCCGCCTGGCCCGGGAGGATTACCTTCCCAGTCTGTCCTCCAGCCAGCGCGAGCTTCCTGGAGTCGAGGCGAAGCCCGTTCATCTGCAGCTTGGGCCCATGGCAGCCGTGACAGGATTTTTCAAGAATGGGCCGGATATCTCGGGCAAAATCGACCTTCCCCGGCGTCGCCTGCGCCTGCATATGCGGTCCCAATGCCAGGCGACCGGCGACAAGGGCGAGCAAGCCGAGCAGGATCGCTGTTGAAAGCCTTTGGTCCCTCATCTGCAAGCCGTAAGTATAACGCCACTGGCCACCGAAGTGTCAGCGCCTCAAGTTGCTGCCCTTGACCGGAGAGCGATGCTCCGCCTATGTTGGGTCGATGTTAAGGAGGCGTTGAGGAAGTGGCGGCGGCCGGAGTGAATGCCGTGCTTTGGAGGGCGGTGCGGGCCCATGGCCTGCTCGAACCCGTGAAGGGAGCCAAGAAGGCGGTGGTTCGAGCGGCGGGGGTTTATGGGGCGGCGCCGACCTGCTATCTTTCGCTGGCGTCCCGGGCGAAGGGGTTTCAGTCAGAGGATCTGGACCACGCGCTTAATGAAAAACGGTCGCTGGTCCGTGTGCCGGCCATGCGCGGATCGGTTTACATCCTTCCGGTCGAACTGGCGCCCTTCGGGCTGGCCCTGGCGGGCTCGGTGGGGCTTGAAGGGTTACTAAATCGGGCGGGTCTCGAGCCGGCGCAATATGCGCGGGTCTCTTCCGCCATTGAAAATGTCCTCGCCGAAGGCCCCAGGACAGCGGCCGAGATCCGGCAGGGGATACAAGGGTGGCGGGAGCCGCACGCGGGTTTGCTCACCCTGGTGCTGCGGCGGATGAGCCATGAAGGCCGGATCGTGCGGAGCCGCGTGCGCGGAGGATGGCGGAGCCAGAGCTTCGAATACGCCCGCTTTGCCGACTGGTTGGGAGTGCCGCTGTGCCTGCCCGCCCGGCAGGAAGCAATGCGGCGGCTCGCGCCTTTCTACTTCGAGGCCAATGGACCGGCGACGGTCGCAGATTTTGCCTGGTGGGCGGGCGCTTCGAAAGCCGAGGCCGCGGGCGCTCTCAAGAGCGTCCGGCTGGAAACTGTAGCGGTTGAAGGTCTTGAAGGGACGTTGCTCGCGACGCCCCAGTCCCTCCAGGAGATGGCTAAAGCCCCGGCGCGCTGGAACGACATCCACCTGCTGCCTTACTGGGACCCATATGTGATGGCGCACGCCGGCCGGCGGCGCTACCTCGACCCCCGCTGGGCCGATCGCGTGATCGACCGCGGGGGAAACGCGACCAACGTCGTCTTGAAAGCCGGCCGAGTGGCGGGCGTATGGGATTTTGAGCAGGGCACGCTCCTTTTCGCATCCTTCGACAACCTCGATGCGAAGGCCGTCCGCGAGGCCGCCGCCCGCTGCCTGGGGCCGCTCGGCGTCGAGAGAGTCAAGCCGGCGCCGCCGCCCGGTCCTCTCGCCCGTGCCGGACAAAACGCCTTCATGGCGCCCCTGCGGTAGACTGAACCTGTGGTCTATGAGTGGAACGCAGCGAAGGCAAAGGCCAACATCCAGAAACACGGCGGCAAAGAAATTGGATGACGACTTGTGCCCGCAGTACGATCTCTCGAAGCTCAAGGGAGGCGTTCGGGGCAAGTACTACCGACAGGCAGTCGCCGGGACCAACCTGATTTTGATCGAGCCGCAACTCGCGGAGGTGTTTCCCGATGCGGAGTCAGTGAACCGCGCGCTGCGACTCCTGGCCGATACAGCACAAGCGGTCGCAAGGCCGACTCGTCGTGGGCATGGCGCGCCTAATAAGCGCATGCAGCCGACGCGCCAAAAACCGCAGCGCGGCTGATGCCCGCACGGGCCCTTGCTACGAATACATTCATCACGCCACGAAGCAGGAGCGACGAGACTATGAAGAGAATGTCCAATCGTAAGCGCCGGCGCCCGGCGCCGGTCGACATCCGGGCGGAGTACCGTTTCGATTACCGCAAGGCGCGACCGAACCGCTTTGCAGCGCTGATAAAGGGCAGCACCGTTGCGGTGCTTCTCGATCAGGACGTGGCATCGGTCTTCCAGACCTCGGAGGCGGTGAATTCATTGCTGCGATCGGTCATCTCTGCGCTGCCCGAAGACGTGAAGCGCAGGTCCAAACGGCCGTGAAGAAAAAGATCGTGCCCGCTCAAACCGCAGCCTATGCCCCGGCCACCGACTCCGCCCCCAATAGTTGGAACGGCACTAACCCGCCACTTCCTCCCAGGTGACGATCCGCTTCTCATAAAGGGCCCTGGTGCCCATCATCACCTGCAGGGTGGAAACCAGCGCCGAGTCGGCGTCGTTCAGCGGCTTGCGGTTTTTGCGGCGAATGTTGTCGACAAACGCGGCCAGGGACAAGTAAGTAGAGTCCTGGCCGGCGTCCGGCGCCTCGAGCTTGACGGGCTCTCTGCTTTCCCTGGGCTGCCAGGTGGCTTTCACCAGGTCCACGGAGCCCAGCGACCCGAACACCCTCTCCTGGTCGCCGGAAAACCCCGGCGGGTCGAAGTAGTGATGGCTGAAATTCACCCGCACGCCGTTGGGGTACTCGAAGATCACGCTGTAGTTGTCCATCACGGTGCGGCCGGGCGGATCGTCAATGAACAGGTTCGTTCCGCCGGAAGCCATGGCGCGCAGCGGGTGCTCGCCGATAGCCCAGGTGAACAAATCCAGTATGTGGATTCCCTGGTCGACCATGATGTCTCCGTCCTTGGTCTTGTCGAAATACCAGGGGATGTTGCGCGGCAGGTCGCCGCCGTGGCGCATGCCGTGGCACATCAGGACCTTGCCAATGCCGCCGCTGTGGATGAACCTCTCGGCGGCGCTGCGGTTCGGGTCGTGCCGCAACTGGAAGCCGGCCTGGAAGATTCCCTTGGCTTGCTTCGCTGCGGAGACAACCATCCTGCAGTCCTCTGGCGTGAGCGCCAGCGGTTTTTCGGCATACAGGTGCTTGCCGACCTCCAGGATGGCGATATCCAGATCCTTGTGGGTCCAATCGGGCGTGGCCAGCACGACGGCGTCGATGTCTTTCTGCTCGTCCAGCATCTTGCGGAAGTCGGCGTAGGTCTTGGCCGATCCGCCGGCCTGGGCTATGGCGTCCGCGGCTCTCTCCGCGCGATCGGGCAAAATGTCGCACACCGCCACCACCTTGACCCCGGCAACCTTGAGCATGTGCTTCAGCAGGTACGAGCCCCGGTTCCCGGTTCCCACAAAGGCCACCCGCACGGTATCGCTGGGCGCCTGCGCGGAGAGAATGGCCGGCGCTCCGGCGGCGACGGCCGCCACGGGAGCTTTCAGAAAAGTGCGGCGACTGAGTTTGGAATTCTTCATATTTTCTCCCTGCCCGGCGTGGCCGGGGACTGGTCAATGGACCTGCCGCAGACGCTCCAGCAAGCCCACGGCCATGCGGATGTCGCGCAGGCGCTCCTGGTGGTCTTCCACCTCCCGCTCAATGATCAGCGGCCCCTGGTAGCTGATCTCCTTCAGCTTGGCGATGAACCGCTCCATCCCCACCGAGCCCTGCCCGAGCGGCCTTTCCGCGCCGAGCGCGCCCGGGACATTCTTCGGCGGCCAATCACCGTCCTTACAATGGACCGAAATGACGTAAGGGCCCAGCGCGCCCAGCGCCTCAATCGGGTCGCCGCTGCCGTAAAGGATCATGTTGGCCGGATCGAAATTGATGCGCACGTTCGGGCGGTTCAAGTCTTTCAAGAACTTCAGAAGCACATGGGCCGGCTCCTGGCCGGTCTCGAGCGCGAAGGTCTGGCTGTGCCGGGCGGCGTGGTCCGCCACGCGCCGCACCATCTCGCGCACGGCAATGTAATCGGGATCACCCGTGTCCTCGGGAACAAAACCCACGTGCAGAGCAACGCTGGGCACGCCCAGTTCGGCGGCAAGATCGCTGAGGGCCAGAGTCCGCGCTTCTCGTTCCGCCCGCGTGGCCTGCGGGATGAAGCCCACCGTGCGCTCGACGGTCGGAATGTCGGCGTAACTTTCGCCGGTGAATCCGCCAAAGACCGTCACCAGGGTGAACTGCCCGGCTCCGAGCGCTGCTTTCCAGGCCGCGGCCGCTCCCTCCAGCTTCATATCCCCGGGGATGCCCAACTGCCCGCAGCGCACCCCGAGCCCTTTCACCTCGCGGAGGGTCGCGACGGGATCCCGCCCTCCCCAGAACATGACGCCAATTTCCATCTCTCTCAAAGCCTGCATGGGATCACCCCGCCTTTTCTTTCCCGGGATTCGACCATGATACGCGCCAGCTTGACGGCCGTGGCCGATTCTTCCGGCGGGCAGAGCTCGGGCCTGCGCCCGGTCCGGCAGCAGTCTACGAAATAGGCGAGTTCCGCCTGAAACCAGTCCGCTTCGCCCTCCGGTAAAGGCTCCACTTTCTTGCCGGCTTCATAAAGCGTCGCCGGCCGTCCCGCGGAACTGTACTCGACGACGCCATTTTCTCCCATCACGGTGAACTCCATGGAAAAAGGATAGTCCCCGATGTGGTGCCAGCCTCCGGTGATGGTAACGGATCCGATTCCCGGGTAATGAAGCTGCGCCAGAATCACGTCGATGCCCCTCGGCATATCCTCATAGCCGACCGCCGAGATGGACTCCGGCACGCCGAACAGGTGCACGCAAAAGTCTACGTCGTGGATCAGCAGGTCGAAGACGCCTCCCCCGCTCTGGGAACGATCGGATAACCAGGCCGCCCAGGTGGTGGCCGCGCAGCGACGGCGGAAAAAAGCGGAGCGGACAGGGCCCAACCGGCCGGATTTGACCAGTTCCGCAAGCGACCTGTAGGCGGGAATAAAACGCAACACTTGCGCTACCATCAACACCCGCTTTTGTCTCTTTGCCTCGGCGATCATCTCCTCAGCCGCGGCGCCGTCGAGAGCCATGGGCTTTTCCACCAGGACGTGCTTGCCGGCGCGGATGGCCCGGGCGGCCTGCGAGGCGTGCAACTGATTGCGGCTGGTGACGATCACCAGGTGAATCCCCGGATCCTCAAGGATGCGGTCATATTCCGTGGTGCAGTAATCGCAGTTGTAGCGCGGCGCAAAGCCCTTGCCGCGCGCGCCGCTGGAGGAATAAATCGCCTTCAGGCGCGTGTGCGGGATCTTCTGTAGGGCCGGAATATGCGCCCATTTCGCCAGCACTCCCGGACCCGCCAGCGCCACGCCGATCTCACCGGCGCCCGCCGCCGGCTTTGCGTGTACCGCCGCCGCCGCTCCCGCAACCTTGCGCCGCGGCTTGCCTTGCGAATCCGAATATTCGAGGATCACGGCCAGAC
>JACQDG010000066.1 GCA_016201185.1 Acidobacteriota bacterium
GTTTCCTCTAGATCATTCTATTCGACATCAAGTACACCAGCGGGAAAATGAACATCCACACCAGGTCGACAAAGTGCCAGTAGAGGCCGCTGACCTCCACGTCGAGGCTCTCGAATTTGCCCCGCCCGAAGCCTGCGGCCACCACGCCCAGGTAGATTACGCCACACGTGACATGCAGCATGTGAAGACCGGTCAGGGTGAAGAAGGACGCCCCGAACAGCGGCACGCCCCAAGGATTCCCGAACGGCGTGACGCCCTCTTCGATCAGGTGCAGCCACTCCCGGCCGTGCAGAATATCGAACAACACGCCTCCGAGCATCGTGGCGCCGATCCACTTGACCGCCAACGACCGCAGCCCGCGGTGCGCCGCCGAGACGGCCAGCACCATCGTGACGCTCGAGGAAAGCAGCACAAACGTCATCACCGTGGCGTTGATGACGGCTCCAGCTTCGAAAGGCGTCGGCCACTTGTTGGCGACGCGCACGTAGCTGTAGGCGACCAGCAGCGCAGAAAAAGTCAGGGCGTCGGAGATGATGAACAGCCACATGCCCAGTTTTTTGGACTTGACCGCGTACGGCTCAGCCCCGCCGCTCCAGGCCCCTGCTGTCACCGCCTCCACTTTCGCGTCAGCCATTTCTACTTGCCTCCCACCTGTAGTAAGAAAAATAGATAAATCCACAGACCATCCATGAAATGCCAGTACAACGCCGTGGCCTCGACCGCGGCCTGCCGATTGGGCCACTCCGCGCCCCGCCACGCCCGCCCAGCGACGTAGAACAGCGCCAGCACGCCTCCCAGCAGGTGCACCCCGTGGGCGCCCGTCAGCAAGTAGAAAAACGAACTCGAGGGATTGCTGGCCAGAAAGACGCCCGCGGCCCGCAGTTGTTGCCAGGCCACGTATTGCCCCGCCAGGAAAGCGGCGCCCAGCACCGAAGTGGCCGCCAGCCAGGATTCGCACGACTGCCGTTCTCTCCGAGCCTTTTCGATCGTCGCGCTGCTCGCCAGCAGCACCGCGGTGTTCAGCCAGAGGATGGAGGGCAGCCGGATCGCCTGCCAGTCGAGCGACATCCCCTTGCGGACGACGTAAGCGCTGGTGAAGGCGGCGAAAACCATGACCACGGCGCCCAGCGCCAGCCACATGCCGGTCTTGTAGCGGCGTATGGAGAGGGCGGTTTCATCAGGTCCCCCACCTCCTCCCCGGTCGCCGCCGCCGAAATCAACTGCCCGGAAGCCGCCAGGAGGTCCCCCGCTGCCGGCTGGCGCCGGCGGCTTGGTCGGTGTCAATACGCTTGCCATAACTGATTAGTGGGCCGCCTTCGCGGGCTCCGGATCGTTCTGCATGATGTAATCCTTGGGCGCGCCCGGAACGCTGTATTCGTAGGGGCCGCGATAAACCACGGGGTGCGCGCCGGCGAAGTTGTCGTGCGGCGGCGGGGAGGGGACGGTCCACTCGAGCGTCGTCGCCTCCCAGGGGTTCATCTCAGCCTTCTTCCCCTTGAACATGCTCCAGAAAAGGTTGAACAGGAAGATCAGTTGGGCGCCCACGGTGATAAGCGCCGCGATCGTCATGAACAAGTGCAGCGGGTGGCTTTGCGCCAGGTAGTTGACCCCGGTGATCTCGGCGTATCGCCGCGGATGGCCGATCAGCCCCAGGTAATGCATCGGCCCGAACACCGCGTACACGCCGATGAAGGTGATCCAGAAGTGCAGCTTGCCCAGCGGGTCGTTCATCATGCGCCCGAACATCTTCGGGAACCAGTAGTAAGTGGCGGCGAAGATGCCAAAAATCGACGCCACGCCCATGATCATGTGGAAGTGGGCCACCACGAAGTAGGTGTCGTGGAAGAACAGGTCCACGGGCGGCTGGCCCAGGAACATGCCGCTCAGCCCACCGGTCACGAACACCGAGACGAAGCCGATGGCGAACATCATCGGGGTGGTGAAGCGGATCTTGCCGCCCCACAATGTGCCGATCCAGTTGAAAGTCTTAATGGCCGAGGGAACTCCAATCGACATGGTCAACACGGAGAAGGCCATGGCGGAATAGGGGCTCATGCCGCTGATGAACATGTGATGCCCCCACACGCCGAAGCCCAGAGCACCGATGGCGAGGATGGCAAAAACCATGGCGCGATAGCCGAAGATCGGCTTGCGTGAGAAGGTGGAGATGACCTGCGAGACCACGCCCATGCCGGGCAAAATAGCGATGTAGACCTCAGGATGGCCGAAGAACCAGAACAAGTGCTGCCATAAAAGAGGCGAGCCGCCGCTGTGGTTAATCACCCTGTCGCTGACCACCAGGCCGGCCGGCACGAAGAAGCTCGTCCCAGCGATCCGGTCCATCAGCAGCAGCACGCCCGCCGCCAGCAGGACGGCGAACGCCAGCAGGCCGAGGATGGCGGTGACGAACCAGGTCCAGCAGGTCAGCGGCATGCGCATCAGCGACAATCCCCGCGCCCTCAAGTCCAGCGTGGTGGTGATGAAATTCAGGGCCCCCAGCAGAGAAGCGGCGGAAAACAGCGCCAGGCTGACGATCCACAAAGTCTGGCCGGCCCCCTCGCCGGGCCCGGCCTCCGGCAGCGCGCTCATGGGCGGGTAAGCGGTCCAGCCGGAGAGTGGCGCCCCTCCGGTGACGAAGAAGGCGGCGATCAGCACCACGAATCCCACGAAAGTCACCCAGAAGGAAAGCATGTTCAGGGTGGGGAAGGCCATGTCTTCGGCGCCAATTTGTATCGGCAGGATATAGTTGCCGAAGCCGCTCTGCGGCGCCGTGGTCAGCACGAAGAACACCATGATGGTCCCGTGCATCGTCATCAGCGACAGATACAGCTCCGGCGTCATCACCCCGCCGGCCGCCCCCGCCGGGAACAGCTTTTCCAGCCACCCCATATGTGACTGGGGCCAGACCAGGTGCCACCGCATCAACAACGACAACGCCATGCCCACGAACACCGCCACCAGAGCCAGGAAATAGTACTGAAGCCCGATCACCTTGTGATCCAGGCTGAAAATGTATTTGCGAATGAATCCTGTGGGGGCTGCGTGCGCGTGGGCCGCGTGAGCAGGTGCCAGTTCGGCCATGAGTTTCGTCTCCTATCGAGTAGAACGCTTCTGGAGCCACTTCTCAAAATCCGCCGGCTCCATCACTTCCAAAAAGCTTCGCATCTTGTAGTGCCCCAGGCCGCACAACTCGGCGCAGGCGATCTCGTACTTGCCGACTGTTTCCGCCGTGAAGTGGATGCGGATGGTCATTCCCGGAACCGTATCCTGCTTCAGGCGCAGCTCGGGCACAAAGAAACTGTGGGTGACGTCCTTGGTGCGCAGAATCAATTCCACGGGCCGGTTGACGGGAACGGCCATGGTGGGAACCACGATGTCGTCTTTGCCGGCCGGGTCTTTGGAATCGACCCCCAGCGGATTGCCGCCCGCATCGTTGATCTGCCTGATGTCCAGTGCGCCGAACTTGCCGTCCGGCCCGGCGTAGCGCATGTTCCAGACGAACTGCTGCCCGGTGACCTCGATGGGGATGGCCCCCGGTGGCGCGCCCATGAAGTGCACTCGCGCCCAGACGCTTCCGCCCATGATGGTCAGCCCGATGAACAGAATGGCGGTGGCGCTGGTCCACAGCACCTCCATGGTGTTATTGCCGTGGGAATAGGTAGCGGCCCCGCTGCGACGCCGCCCGTAGTTGAACACCACGTAGCCCAGCGCCAGTTGCGCCACGATGAAGATGACTCCGGTCACCACCAGGGTGAACATGAACTGGGTGTCCACCTGCCGGGCGTGCTCGGAAATGGCCACGGGAAACCACCACGTGCGGGTGAAAAAGGGTAAGGCGAGGGCCAGACACACCAACCAGATCACTAAGGCCAACAGTAGCGGCATGCGTCCAAAGCTCCTTAACCGGAGTCATTTACTCTACCAATTCGACGCCGGTGTTTTCAACCCTTTTCGTCCGGGATTTGCGCTTCTCCGTGGCTCCGCGGTTCCCAGGGTGCATCCTCTTTATTCTGTGGACTGGCTGGATGCCTCCATCTCCTTGCGCGGCAATTTCTCCGGGTCCGCAGACAGATTCCAGGCCAGAGCGGCAACCACCTTGGCCCCTTGGACCAGCTCCTCCCTCTTAATCTTGTCCAGCGTGTCGGACTGTGAATGGTGGGTCTTGCGATATTCGGCGGGGTCCTGAATGCCCATGAAGGCCGGCACGCCGACCTCGGCGAACGGCACGTGGTCGCTGCCGCCCATCCAGCGCAGGCTCAGCTCTTCCAGGCCGACCTCGCGCAATGGCTCGACCAGCTTGTCCATCGCCTCCCGCAAATCGTAGCGGTTCTGCAGGGCAAAGCTCTTGACCCGGCCGGTGCCGGTGTCGTGGATCACAACACCCTGCACCTTGTCCATCTCGCTCTGGTGGGCCTTGACGTAAGCGCGGGAGCCGTTCAGCCCCTGCTCCTCACCGCTAAAAAGGATGAACCGCAGCGTGCGCTCAGGCTTGAGGCCCGAGGTGCGGATCGCCCGGGCGACCTCCAGCGCTACCGAACTGCCCGTGGCATTGTCCGTGGCGCCCTCTCCCAGGTCCCAACTGTCCAAGTGAGCGCCGATGATAACGACCTCGTTGGCCTTTTCGCCGCCGGGGATTTCAGCCACTGTGTTGTAAACTTCAACAGGTTCGGAAGTGATCTCGTTGTGGATGTCGACCTCGACCTCGAGGGGTTGCTTGTGCTCTAGCAACCGCCACAGCAGAGCATAGTCTTCGTGGGTGGCGTAGGCGGTGGGAATCAGGCCGAGGTCATAGTTAGAGCCGCCCACGCCGCCCATGTTGAACAGGCCGTGCTCCTTGGAGGAATCGCGCAGCACGGCGGCCACCCCCTCCTTCTGGTAGATCTCGTTGATCTGACGGCGCAGCTTGATCCGTTCGGCAGGGGGGATATTGAGATCTTCTCCCCGTTCCTGGGCCAGAGCGGCAATGGCATTCGGCGGGCGATCCGCGGCCCTTTGATCGGAAGGCACCTTGGCCGGCTCGGTGGTAAGGATCACGGTGCCCTTTAGCTGGCCCTTGTACTTCTCCATCTCTTCCGGTTTTTCGGCCTTCACGTAGACGACCCGGCCGCGCACCGGCCCGTTGGTGGAGGGCGACCATCCGGCCGAGGAGATGGCAAGCCGCTGGGCGGCGGGCTCGACGATTCGGCCCGCCGCCGTGCCGCGGCTCCAGCCGTGGCCGATGCTCCAGCTTTCCAGGTGGGCGTTTTCCAGACCGTAAGCCTGGAACTTTTCGAGCGTCCACTGGTTGGCCCGCTTCAGCTTGTCCGACCCGGTGAGCCGCGGGCCGATCATGTCGCACAGGTATTCCAGGCTCTCGATGAGCTGGTTGTTTTTCTCAATCTCGGCAAACAGCTTCCGGTCGGCTTCGCGATACGGGCTGGGCCCGGAGGGCCATCCCTGCGCGAAGAGCAATACGGCAGTGAGAAGCGCCAGCAATGTTTTTTTCATGATTTGCCTGCCCATTACCGATATCCCGCGGCCTGCAGCTCAAACAACTCGGCGTACTGCCCGCCCAGGCCGAGCAGCTCTTCGTGGGTCCCTTGCTCGTGGATCTCGCCGTGGTTGAGCACCAGGATGCGGTCAGCCATGCGAACCGTGGAGAAGCGGTGGGAAATCAAGACGGCCATTTTACCGCGAGTCAGCTCGGCGAAGCGCTCGAAAACGCGGTGCTCGGCGCGGGCGTCGAGGGTGGCGGTTGGCTCGTCGAGGATGAGCAGTTGGGCGTCCCGCATGTAGGCCCGGCCAAGGGCCACTTTCTGCCATTCCCCGCCGGAGAGGTCCACGCCGCCGGCAAAGCGCCTGCCTATCATCTGGTCCAGACCTCTCTCGAGGCGCACCGCGACCTCCGAGGCCAGGCTCAGCCGCGCCGCCCGCTCAATGCGGGTCCGGTTCTCGACTTCCTCCACCCGCCCGAGGCCGATGTTTTCCCATAGCAGCATCTGGTAGCGCATGTAGTCCTGGAAGATGACGCCGATCTCGCGCCGCAACTCCTCGATGTCGTAGTCGCGCAGGTCGGCGCCATCGAGCAGAATGCGGCCTGCGGTCGGATCGTAGAGGCGGGCGAAGAGCTTGGCGACGGTGGTCTTGCCGGCGCCGTTTTCGCCGATCAAGGCCAGGCGCTCGCCGGGTCGCAGCTCAAAGCTGACGCTGTGGATGGCGTCGTGTTCGGCGTCGGGATAGCGAAAGCTGACGTTTTGAAACTCGAAACCCCGACGAACGGGGCGCGGCGCGGGGAGCGCGCCGGGCGGCGAGGCGATGCGAGGCCGCATGCGGAAGAAAGCGAACAGATCATCCAGATACATAGCCTGCTCGGTGACGTTAGAGAAGGTGCCGAGCACGCCCTCGATCAAGCCGCGGCTGCGCGCGAAGGCCGCTGCCAGCAGGGTGAGGTCGCCGACCGTCAGGATGCCGTGAAGAGTACGGTAGAGGATGACGACATAGGCGCCATAGTAGCCGCCGGTTCCGACAAGCGCCAGCACGGAGCCGACGGCGGCCCGGCGCAAGACGAGGATCCGATTCTCGCGGTAGAACAGGTCGGCCAGCCGCCGGTATCGCTCCGTGAGGTAGTCGCCGAGACCGAAGATCTTCACTTCTTTGGCGCTCTCCTGTGTGGCGCCCAGCCAGCGCAGGTAATCGAGCTCGCGCCGCTGCGGGGTCCAGCGGTAGAGCAGAGAATAGCTCAGCGAGGCGAAGTGGGTCTCTCCCAGGAAGGAAGGGACCACGGCGCATACCAGCAACAGCAACAGCCAGGGCGAGAAAACAAGCAGAGAAGCGGTGAGGGTGGCCAGGGTCAGCAGATCCTGGGCCGCGCCCATCACCTGGGACATCAACTGCAGCCGGCCCATGGTCTGACGCCGGGCCCGCTCCAGCTTGTCGTAGAACTCCGGCTCCTCGAAGTGGGCCAGGTCGAGGGTGGAGGCGTGCCGCATCAGCTCGACGCTGACGCGGTTGGTGAAGCGGTCGCCGAGCAGGCTGTCGGCCAACGCTACTGCGCGGCCCAAGAGATCCGAAGTGACGGCCAGAGCCAGCTCGATGGCCACCAGCTTCCAGATACGCCCGCTGTCCGCCTCCCCGGTGCGGACGGTGTGCACGACGGCGTCGATGATCAGCTTGCCGACGTAGAGTGTGGCCAGCGGCAGCCCGGAGCGCAACAGCCGGCCGGTCAAGGAAGCCAGGGTGAGCGGGGGGCTTGTCGCCCAGACCATCCGCAGCAGCGGGCCGACGTTTTCCAGGGCCTTTACCCGCTCGCGCCAGGTGCGCTCCGGCGCGGGCTGGGGCCGATGAGGGTCCATGGGTAGCAGTCTAGCATCTTGAAATTGGCGGCCGGGACTGGCGGGACGCTTGCGACAGCGGTAGAATCGTTGCAAAGTTTCAAGGAGGTTCTTATGGCTGATACCATCCGACGCGTTGACTACTACTACACGACCACCGCCGACAAGCCGGGCGAGGCGGCCCGTGCTCTGGCGGCTCTCCACCAGGCCGGCGTCAACCTGCTGGCCTTTACCGGCTTCCCGCAGGGCGCCCGGAGGTCCCAACTGGATTTCGTCCCTGAAGACCCAGGGGCCTTTCCCCCCGCCGCCAAGAAGGCGGGAATCAAGTTGAGCAAGCGCAAGACGGGCTTCTTGATCCAGGGCGAGGATCGTCCTGGGGCGGTGGCCGAGGTGGCCCGGAAGTTGAGCGACGCGGGCATCAACATCACGGCCCTGGACGCGGTGTGTGCCGGGGCCGGCCGCTACGGAGCCTTGTTGTGGGTGAAGGCGGCGGACCTGCGACGCGCGGCGAAGATCCTGGGGGCTTAGCTATTCGACGGCGACCGGGACGCTGACGGGCAGGGTTCGCGGGGCCAGGCACATCCGGTCGGTGCAGGCCTGGTAGCGGAGGGTGCCCTGGAGCCGGGTTTGGCCTTTGATGGTGTCGGAAGTCACGATAAAGCGGGAAAGCACCGTGATCGTGCCGGAAAACACCTGCATGGGCTTCTCGGCGAATTCGTAATTCACGACCTCGGCCTGGGGATAGGTGACGCCGCGCAGCGTGATCCCGCCGATCGAGCTCCGCGACCAGCGCAGCGCGGTAGGAATCAGATACTCCTCCGCAGGCATGTTGGAGTTGATGTGGTAGCCGGGGCGGATCACGATCTTTATGGGAAGATCCGTTTCCGCGCCCCGGCGAAGAACCAGGTTGGCGGCCGGCTCAACCGAGACCACGTTGGAGTCCGCGGACTGGGCCTGAAGCGGCGTAGAGAGGGTCCAGGCGAGCAACGCGCCGGCCAGGCTAGAGAAGATCCTTGATGGCATTTTCAAACTCGGCCTTGCTGGTCAGCCCCTGGTGGGTGGCCACGATGCGGCCCTCACGGTCGATGATTAAGGTTGTCGGCAGCACCTCGACGCCGCCAAACGCCGTCGCCGCCTCGTCGTTGCCAAGCACGATCGGATAATTCATCTTGGCGCGCTCGATATAGGGTTTCACCGCCTGCCATCCGTCCTCGTCCATGGA
>JACQDG010000087.1 GCA_016201185.1 Acidobacteriota bacterium
AACCGCATGGCCGATGCCTCGAGCGACGCCCGCAACCCGCGCACCCGGACGCGGGCCATACCGGCCGGCCTGCTGTCGCCCTCCTTCACCTGGGCGTTTGTGGCCGCTTCGAGCGCTGTATTCGTGCTGGCCGCCTGGCGGCTGAATCCGCTGTGCTTCAAGCTCGCTCCGCTGGCGCTGGCCACGATCCTTCTCTATTCCTACACGAAGCGCTTCACCACGTTTTCCCATCTCATTCTGGGCATTTGCCTGGGGATCGCTCCGGCGGCGGCCTGGATCGGCGTACGGGGGCGGCTCGACTGGCCCATCCTGGTGCTGACGGGCGCAGTCACCATGTGGACGGCAGGGTTCGACATCATTTACGCTTGCCAGGATTTTGATTTTGACCGCGCCGAGCGGCTCTACAGCCTGCCGTCCCGCATCGGCATCGGGCCTGCCCTGTGGTTGGCGCGGCTGCTGCACGGCGTGATGATTGCGCTGCTGGTGTGGCTCGCGGTGTTGCTCGAACTGGGGCCGCTCAGCCTGGCCGGGGTCGCGCTTGCGGCCGGCCTGCTTACCTATGAGCATAGCCTGGTCAAGGCGCACGACCTGTCCCGCGTGAATGCGGCCTTTTTCACTGTGAACGGCTTTGTCAGCGTGCTATTCTTTGTGTTTTGGGCCGCCGACGTCCTGTATGCCTCTCGTCATTGACGACCCGAAGCTCGAGCCGATCGCCGGCAAGGTGCTGGCCTCCGAGCGGCTCAACCACGACGACGGCGTCGCCCTGTACCGCTCCCACGACATCCTCGCCATCGGCTACCTGGCCAACCTGGTCCGGGAGCGAAAGAGCGGCAACGTCACCTATTTCAACGTCAACCGCCACATCAATCCCACCAACGTGTGCGTGGCGGCCTGCCGGCTATGTGCCTTCGGGCGGCAAGTGCGGGACCCGAAAGCGTACACCATGTCGCTCGAGCAGGTATGGGAGACGGCCGGGACGGGATACGCGGAGGCCGTGAGCGAGTTCCATATCGTCGGTGGGCTGCACCCGGAGCTGACGCTTGACTGGTACTGCGAGATGATCCGCGGGCTGAAGGAGCGCTATCCCCAAGTTCATCTGAAGGCGTTCACGATGGTCGAGATCGGCTACCTGGCGCGGCGGACGCATCTTTCCCTCGAGAAGACGCTGCGGCGCCTGAAGGAAGCCGGGGTGGATTCGCTGCCGGGCGGCGGGGCCGAGATTTTCCACGAGCGGGTGCGGCGCATCATCTGCGACCACAAGATCTCCGGCGAGGAGTGGCTGGAGACGGCGCGCACGGCCCACCGGCTGGGGCTGCGGTCGAACGCCACCATGCTTTACGGGCACATCGAGACCGAGGAGGACCGGGTCGACCACCTGCTGAAGCTGCGCGGGCTTCAAGACGAAAGCGGCGGCTTCGTTACCTTCATCCCGCTGGCTTTTCACCCGGCCAATACGCCCTTGCAACACATCTCCCCCACCACCGGGTTCGACGACATCAAGAACATCGCCATCGCGCGGCTGCTGCTGGACAACTTCCCGCACATCAAGGCGTACTGGATCATGATGACGCCGAAGATCGCGCAGGTGGCGCAGCGTTTCGGCGCCGACGATATCGATGGGACGGTGGTGGAGGAGAAGATCTACCACGACGCCGGGGCCGCCACGGCCCAATCCCTGCGCCGGTCCGAACTGCTGCGGCTGATCCGCCAGGCGGGCCGCGAGCCGGTGGAGCGCGACACCTTGTACCGCCCGGTCAGCCGGGACGAGGCGACGTTTACGGTCCTGGTCTGAATCCCGCCTTCAAAAATCCAGATGGGCCCACCCGGTGAGCTATAGTAGTACGGTATGAAGCCCATGTTCTTGCCGGAAGTCGAAAATGATCCCAACGCCTCCGGGCCGTACGCCGGGATGGCCGAGCAAATGAAAGCCGCGGGCCAGATGATCCCGCAGATCTTTCATCTGTTCGCCTTCAAGCCGAGCGTGACCGAGCACCTGGCCCGCTTTTCGCAGGCCATCATGCGGGGGCCCTCACCGCTCAGCGCAGGCCAGCGGGAGCTGATCGCCGCCTTCACCTCCCAGCAGAACCATTGCCCGTTTTGAATCCAGAGCCACGCCGCAGTTGCGGCGGAATTGCTTGGGGATCGGGCGCTGGTGGACGCCGTGCTGGCCGACTATCACACCGCCCCGATCAGTGATCAGGAAAAGGCCTTGTTTGCCTTTGTCGAAAAGGTGAACCGCAACTCGTGGACGATGACGGCGGCCGATGCGGAAGGCGCGCGGCGGGCAGGGTGGAGCGACGAGGCGCTCTACGACGCCATCAACGTCTGCGGCCTGTTCAACTTTTACAACCGCTGGATCGATGCCACCGGCGTCGACGAGATGCCCGCCGAGGCGCACCTGCTCTCGGGGAAGCGGCTGGCCCGGCGCGGCTACATTCTGGCGGAAGCGGCGCAGAGCGCCTGAGAGCCTGCGCCTTCGCCGGCCCCGGGCTACAATAAATATTCGACCCAGGAGGATCCCGTGTCAGCCGCCGCACCAGCCATCAGTCTCCCCGCCCTCGAAGTGCTGGAGCGAACGCCCGGCATACTGCGCGGCCTGTTGGCGCTGTTTCGATCCGGAGCGCCAATCAAGGGCGCCGCGGAGCTGGAAAAATTCGAGCGCGAGCGGAAACAAACCGTCGCCTGGCTACGGTCGTTTCCGTCCGGCGCCGGCGAGCGCGCCGGCCGGCACGAGGAGCTGGGGACTATCACCGTCGCCCAGTTGATGAACGAGTTTGCCTTCCACGACCTGGGGCATATCCGGCAGGTGGCCGAGCTTTACCGCTCGCGCGTCTTCTACCCCCGCATGGGTCCCTACCAGAACTATTACAAGATCAACCCGTAGCGCCCGGGCCGGACGGCAGCAGGAAAAAAGGCAGCCCTTTCGGGCTGCCCCTAAGTTGCAGTTGAGATGGCCGTCGAATCGTTACTTCTTCTTCTTTTTCGCGGCTTTCTTTGCCGGTTTCTTCGCCATTTTTCACCTCACGGTTGAATTGGACTTCTAGGATCCCGTTGTTTTTCCGGATGAATTGTGGCAGGCAGTCGAAAAGAGGTTCTCGGGCCGGCTACTACAATTCGTCCCATAAATGTTTTAGCACGAAACGGGCCAAAGTCAAAACATTTTTTTTGCTTATGTTTGGGCCGAGGTCTGGTTCGGATCGAGCGTCGGGCAGATGAAGAAGGCCTGGCCTGCGCTAAACTAGACAATATGAACGTCAAGCGAACTTCGGTATGGCGCTGCGCCGTTTTCGTCCTGCTCCTGGCGGCGCCGGCTCGCCCGCAGGATCTGAAAGCATTTGAAAAGTCCGTCGCCGAATTCACCCTGGCCAATGGGCTGCACTTTATTGTCGTGGAGCGTCACGAAGCGCCGGTGGTCTCTTTTTATACCTACGCCAACGTGGGAGCGGTGGACGACCCGAAGGGCCGCACCGGCCTGGCTCACATGTTCGAGCACATGGCCTTCAAGGGCACCGACCGGATCGGGTCGAAGAACTATCCCGAGGAAAAGAAGGCCATGGAGGCCGTGGATGAGGTCTTCCGGCGACTGACCGCGGAGAGGGACAAGGGACCGCGAGCCGACAAGGCGAAGCTCGGGATGCTGGAGAAGGAATTCCACGCGGCGGTGGAGAAAGCCGGCAGCCTGGCCGAGTCGAACGAGTTCACCCGGGTGATCGAGGAGAGCGGCGGGGTCGGATTGAACGCCGGCACCAGCGCCGACTATACCGCTTATTTCTACAGCCTGCCGTCGAACCGGATCGAGCTGTGGTTTTACCTGGAGTCGGAGCGCTTCCTGCGGCCCGTAATGCGGGAGTTCTACAAGGAGCGCGACGTGGTGCGGGAGGAGCGCCGGTTGCGCACCGAATCGAGCCCCGTGGGCAAACTGGTGGAGGCATTCCTGGCGGGGGCCTTTGAAGCCCATCCCTACCGTCGGCCGGCGGTGGGCTGGCCGAGCGATCTCGAGAACATCAGCCGGGAGGATGCGCAAGAGTTCTTCAAGATTTACTACGTCCCGGCCAATATGACCATGGCAGTGGTGGGGGACGTGAATCCGCGGCAGGTCCGGCAGCTCGCGGAAACCTACTTTGGACGGCTGCCAAAGCGTCCGCTGCCGCCGCCGGTCACGACCGTTGAGCCGGAGCAGGATGGGGAGCGACGGATGGAGGTGGAATCGCCGGCCCAGCCGCTCGTGGTGCTGGGGTATAAGAAGCCCTCCGAGCTGGACCCGGACCGGGCGGTGTTTGACGTGATCTCCAGCGTGCTGAGCGGCGGCCGCACGGGCTGGTTTTACAAGGAACTGGTGCGAGACAAGCAGATCGCGCTTGATGCCGGCGGCTTCCCCAATTTCCCCGGCGATAAATATCCCGGCCTGTTTTTGTTCTACGCGTTTCCCACCTCGGGCCATTCCGTGGCGGAAAACGAAACAGCCATGTACACGCTGATCGAGAAGCTGAAAAACGAAAAGGTAGACACCGAGACGCTGAACATGGTGAAGACCAAGAACCGGGCGGCGCTGATACGCAAGCTGGAGGGCAACTCGGGGCTGGCCGCCGAGCTCGCCACCTACTACGCGTCGTTCAATGACTGGAGGCAGTTGTTTTACTCGCTCGATGAGATCAACAAGGTGACGGCCGACGACGTCGAGCGCGTGGCCCGGAAATACTTCAGCAAGCGGGACCGCACCGTGGCCTACCTGGTCGCGCCGACGAAGGACAAATAAAGACAAATAGCGAGGGAAGCGGAAATGAGGACACCGACTATATTGCTGATGTGCACGGGGCTGGCAGCCGCCGCTTTCCCCGCGGCGGCCCAACAGCCCGCGGCGAAAAAGTCCCCGGCCGCGGCTGCCGCGCTGCAGGGGCCGGCCGCGAGTTACAAAGATCTGAAGTATCCCCCGCTCAAGGAAATCCAGATCCCGAAGGTCGAGTCGTACACGCTGCCGAACGGCATGCGGATTTACCTGCTCGAGGACCACACGCTGCCTATTATCAGCGGCCGGGCCTTGATCCGCACCGGAAATCTGTTCGATCCACCGGAGAAGATCGGGCTGGCGGAAACTACCGGGGCGGTGATGCGCACCGGCGGCACGGTCTCCACGCCCGGCGATCAGCTAGACCAGACGCTTGAGAGCATGGCGGCCTCGGTCGAGACCGGGATTGGCGAGACCAGCGGCAGCGCCAATTTCTTTACCCTCAAGGAAAACCTGGACAAGGTACTGGCCATCTACGCCGACGTTCTCAGGCACCCGGCCTTCCGCCAGGACAAGGTCGATCTTTACAAGAACCAGACCCGCAGCGCCATTGCCCGGCGCAACGACGATCCCGGCCAGATCGCGGAGCGGGAGTTTACCAACCTGGTCTACGGCAAGGACAATTCTTACGGCTGGCAGCAGGAATACGAGCACGTGGACCGGATCGAGCGGGCCGACCTGGAAAATTTCTACCGCCGCTACTTTTTCCCGGCCAACGTGATGCTGGCCGTCTACGGCGATTTCTCTACCCCGGAGCTGAAGGCCAAACTTGAAGGGGCGTTCAAGGACTGGACCGTCACCCAGCAGCCCGTGCCGGCGTTTCCTCTCGTAAAAGCGAAGTGGCAGGGCGGGGTCTACCTGGTGAGCAAGGACGACGTAAACCAGACCAACCTCCGCATCGGCCACCTGGGCGG
This sequence comes from Acidobacteriota bacterium, assembly GCA_016201185.1. Taxonomy (GTDB): domain Bacteria; phylum Acidobacteriota; class Terriglobia; order Bryobacterales; family JACQDG01; genus JACQDG01. The sequence continues at coordinate 5,701 of JACQDG010000087.1, forward strand.
CATGCTTAAGGACGAAGACTATCCGGCGCTGCAAGTGATGGGCGACATACTGGGCGGCGGCTTCCGCAGCCGGCTGCTAGAGCAGGTACGTACCAAGCTCGGCTACGCCTATCAGGTGGGGGCGCAGTGGGGCGCCAACTACAACCACCCCGGCTTGTTCGAGGTTTCCGCCGCCACCAAGTCGGAATCGACGACCAAGGCCACCAAGGCCATTCTGGACGAGATCACCCGGCTTCGGGAAAAGGAAGTCAGCGACGAGGAGCTAGCCACCGCCAAGCAGACCACGCTGAACGGCTTTGTGTTCTTTTTCGACACCCGGTCGAAGACCTTGAACCGCCTGATGAACTACGAATACCATGGCTATCCGAAGGACTTTATTTTCCAGTACAAGAAGAGGCTGGAA
>JACQDG010000088.1 GCA_016201185.1 Acidobacteriota bacterium
AGGCAAGGTCGCCGTGGTGGCCGGCGCAACGCGCGGCGCCGGGCGGGGCATCGCGTGCATGCGGGGCGAGGCGGGCGCCACGGTCTACTGCAGCGGCCGCAGCACGCGCGAACATCCCGCCACCACCGGGTTTTATGCCGGCCGCCCCGAGACGATCGACGAGACGGCGGAGATGGTCACGCGATACGGCGGCGCCGGCATCCCCGTCCGCACCGACCACCTCGTGCCTGAGCAGGTCGAGGCGCTGGTGGCGCGTGCGCCGCGAGCAGGGACGGCTGGACGTGCTCGTCAACGACATCTCGGAAGGCGAACCCCACGAGTGGAAGCCCTTCTGGAAGCTCGACCTGGACAAGGGATTCCGAATGCTCCAGAGCGGCCTCCACTCACACATCATCACGTGCCGGTACGCCGCGCCGCTTATGCTCGAGCGCCGCGGCGGCCTGATCGTCGAGATCGGCGACGGCGACACGCTCAATTACCGCGCGACGCTATTCTATGACCTGGTCAAGATGTCGGCCGCGCGCTCGCCGCGCTCGCCGCAGACCCCCGGGTGCTTGAAAAGTCCGGCGGGTTATTTAGCTCGTGGGGGCTGGCGCGCGAGTACGGGTTCACGGACCTCGACGGATCGCAGCCGGATTTGGGCCGGCACTTTGACTTCGAGAAGTACGATTTCCTGAAACCCAAAACCGATTTCCGCTGGACAGTGTCGCGCCGGGCGGAGGCTCAACGGAGGAAGCGGCAATGAAGAGAGAGCGAAAGATTATCGTCTACATTGCGACGAGCGCCGACGGCTACATCGCCCGGGCCGACGGCAGCGTCGACTGGCTGAACCGTCCGCGGACGGCCGGCGACTACGGCATGGCTGCGTTCTTCCGTTCGATCGACACGATCGTGTGGGGGAGGAAGACTTACGACCAGACGGTCGGGATCGGGCACAAGGGAGGAGGATACGGCCCGAAGGTCAAGAACTACGTCTTCACGCACCGGCCGCCGGAGTCCCCGACGCCGGGCGTGGAGTTCGTCAACGAGCCGGTCGGCGCGTTCGCGAAACGTCTTCGCGCCGAGGCGGGCAAGGACATCTGGATGATGGGCGGCGGCGGGGTGATCGCCTCGTTCCTGGACGAGGACGAGATCGACGAGTTCAGCATCCACGTCATCCCGACCTTCATCGGCGAAGGCATTCCGCTCATCCAGCCGCGGCGCCGGCTGATTCCGCTGGAGCTGCTGTCGGCACACCCCTTCTCCGACGGGGTCGTGCACCTCCATTATCGAGTGCTGCCGCAGACGCCTGGGAAGAAGACCAGAGGGAAAATTGCTCGCAAGAAGCGTTCGTGAGGCCTTCGCGCGATTGCGCTCATGTCACCCGGCAGCCATGGTTTCGAGGACGCTGCCCGTCTGTTCTTCCACCTCGGCGTGCAGGCTGCGGCCGTGGGCGTCCATGGTGACGATAGCCAGAAAGTCGTTCACCTCGAACCGCCACATGGCTTCCGGCACGCCGAGCTCCAGCAAAGCCACGTCCTTCACCCGTTTCACGCAGCGGGCGTAAAACTGCGCTGCGCCGCCGATGGCGTTGAGGTAAACGGCGCCGTGCTTCTCGAGAGCGGCCAGGGTTTTGGGACCCATGCCGCCTTTGCCCACCACGGCGCGTACGCCGTAGCGGGCGATCACGTCGGCCTCGTAAGGCTCTTCGCGGCTGCTGGTGGTCGGTCCGGCGGCCTTGGTCACCCAGACGTCGCCCTGCTTTAGCATCACCGGGCCGCAGTGATAGAGCACGGCCCCGTGGAGATCGAAAGGCGGAGGGTTCTTCATCAGGTGGTGGTGCACGGCGTCGCGGCCGGTAAACATATCCCCGCGCACCAGCACCACGTTGCCCACCTTCAGCGCCCGCACGCCCTGTTCGGTGAGCGGCGGCTCGAGCACGATCTCTCTTCCCGTCAGCGGGAAGCCCGCTTCGGCCGCCAGCCGGTCTACCGGCCGGCCCGGGTCGCGGTACAGCCACTTTGCGATGGCGCCGGAGGAAGCGTCCAGCCGCACACCCAGCCTGCGGAAAGCCCAGCAATCGTACGCCACGGAGACGAAGAAGCTCGCCGGAAGCCGGTTTGCCGCCGTGATCTTGCAGCCAATCAAGGAAGCCAGGCCGCCGAAGCCCATAGCTCCCACGCCGAGCCGGTTCGCTTCCCGCATGATTTCCTCTTCGAGCCGCGCCAGTTGCGGGTCGGGGTTGGCGTCGTCCAGGGTGCGGAAGAGTTGCTGCTTGGCCACGTAGTAGCCGTGGGCGCGGTCGCTGCCGATGCAAACCCCGATGGCCCCGGGCGCGCAGCCTTGTCCTTGCGCCTGCCACACCGCGTGCAGGATGCACTTGCGCACGCCCTGCAGGTCTCGGTCGGCGCGGCCCAGGTGGTCCAGCTCGCAGGGAAGGGAATACTGGATGTTTTTGTTTTCGCAGCCGCCGCCCTTCAGCAGGAGCTTGATCTCGATCTCGTTTTCCTCCCACTGCTCGAAGTGCATGACAAGCTGGTTGACGCCCACCGGGGTTTTCACCTCGAAGGTGGGCATGCCGGTGTCCTGGCAGATGGGACCTTCATCCTCGGCCGCCATGTCGATATTGGCGGCGATGATGCCGAGCGCCTGGGCGCTTTGCGTGGCGGGGGTTTCCAGTCCCGCTATTTCCCTCATCTTGGCGCGCACGTCGGGAGGCAGGTTGGTGGAGGTCTGGGTGATCAGTTCCAGCAGGCTTTGGGTAAGGAATTGCATGATGTTCTAATCCCCCCGCGCTACCATTCTAGCGCCCAGCGATCGGTCTGTCTTGTTTACTAAGGTTATCGAACAGCCAGTGTGATCCCGGTTTGGCTGGCGGCGTTTCCAATGGTCAGGACTACGGGGACAGCATCTCCGGGGGCCACGCTATTGGGGATCTTGACATTGACCTGTAAGACCGCTGTAACCAGGCCGGGAGCGCCGCCGGCATAAAGGACCTCTGCCGGCCGGCCGCCGACGAGCGCGGAAACCGGCAGGCGCGGCCGGGGCAGCGGATCGCCCGCTATCTGTCCATCCACGCCCTGCGGATTAGTTTCTCCGGCGCCCGTGGCATATATCATCACTACTGATCCCCTGGCGGCCGGGTTGGAAGGGGAGTTCGGGCTGAAGTCCTGGTTCAGGATGGCGCCCTGGCCTTTACCGGTGAGATTCACCGAAAAAATAGCGGGAGCGGAATCCGCGATTTCCAGAACCACGGCGTTCGACCTCTTGCCCTGATACTCGATCTGAAGCAGCGGGTATGGCTCCCTTCCTCCGAAACTCGGAGCATACGGGACCACGGCGCTTACCTGATTGGTCCAGACATAAATGAGCGGGACGGCTTCGCCGTCAATAAGCACCTTGGTGTTGGCCAACGATGTGCCCACCCGGCCTTGAGAATCCAACTGCAGGCCTGCTAAGGAAGCGGGGCCGATTCCTGAGCCAAAGATGGTGATGATTTCGCCGGCCGACACGGGTCCCGGCAGAAAACTGGCCGCGTTAACGACGCCTCCTGCTGGGATCCAGGGGCCAGACTGCGCGTCGGCGGAGAAATCGAACTTGGCCACAAGGCCGGTGGGGCAGCCGCCCCCGATCAGTGGGCAAAGACCCAAAGCCTGCTGGAACGCGTTCGGAGTCGTCGGAAGATTATAGGAGCGAGTCTCTCCCGTGAGGTAGGCATTCCCCGAGCGGTCCAGCGCAAGACGATAGGCTCTCTGCGAAGAGCCTCCGCCCAGGTATGTGGAGTAGAGGAGTTGCGACCATTCTGAGTCTAACTTTGCCAGGAAGACAGACACCCGCAGGCCGGCCGAGCCGGAAGCGGCCTGGAACGCATCGGCGGTTACAGGGAAATCAGTCGAGCGCGTCTCACCGGCCACAACTACATTTCCCGAGCTGTCGACCCCAATTCCCCATGCTATGTCCGAGTCGCTGCCGCCGAGATAGGTTGAGAAGACCAGGGCATTTCCACTGGCATTAATCTTGGCCACGAACGCATCATCGACCCCGGCAAAGTCCTTTTTGAAAACGCCGGTAGTAGTGGGGAAGTCGCTGGAGTTGGTCACCCCGGCGACGTAGGCATTTCCCGAGCCATCGACAGCAATATCATAAGCAGAGGCGTCACCGCTGCCTCCCAGCAGACCGGCATAAACAAGAGCGGACCCATCCAGCGCGATTTTGGCCACGAAAGCATCCGATCCGCGGCCATGGCTGGTCCGAAATGCTCCGGGCGTGGTGGGAAAGTTGCTTGACGCGGTCTCGCCGACGACGTAAGCATTCCCGGCGGAGTCAATGGCGATACCGGTGCCGACTTCATCACCGCTGCCGCCCAGGTAAGTCGAATAAACAAAAGCGGAGCCGCCGGAGTTCAGTTTCGCAACGAAAACGTCTTGTCCACCCTGGTGCGCTGCGAACAAGGCATTGTGCGTAGGGAAGTTGGTGGAGGTGGTGAAGCCCACAACATAGGCGTTGCCCGAGGAGTCCACGGCGATGCCGTTGCCGCTCTCGTCGCCGCTCCCTCCCAGAAACGTGGAATAGATCAAAGTGTCGCCGGCGCTGTTCAACTTAGCCACAAAAGCGTCGCCGCCGCCACCGCCACCCGGGACGCCTTGCAAGGGAGAGGACCCGGTAGGGAAGTCGCTGGATCCGGTGACGCCGGTGATGTAAGCGTTTCCGGCGTTGTCCACGGCAATGCCATAGGCTCCATCATTCCCGCTACCGCCCAAGTAGGTGGAATAGATCACAGCGGTTCCGGTAGCATTCAGTTTTGTGACAAGAACGTCCTGGAGGCCGCGATTTACGCCCTGCACGGGGCCTTTGATAGGAAAGTTGGGCGTAGCCGTCACACCAGTTACATAGGCATTACCCGCGCTGTCGACGGCGATCCCGTTTGCGATACCCAGATTCGAGGGAGCGTCGGGGGCGAAACTGCCACGCCCTCCCAGGTAGGTGCAATAACTCAGGACCGGGTCAATCACCAGCGCCCGGCTCTTATCGTGGGGCGCGACCTCAAACGCGGCCCGGTTCTTGCCACGGACTCGATAGCCCCCGTGGAGCACCTTTCTTTCTCCATCGAACTCTTGATAAATCCGAGGGCGATGCTGGCGGATCTCTTTGCCGGCGATGTGCACCACCAGATCGCCGGCGGTATCGACCTCGCCTTTCTCCGCGCCGACGAAAGCAACCTGCATCTTGTCGGGGTCAGCCCCGGAATGGACAACGAAATCGTACTCGAGTTGCCCTTGGTT
>JACQDG010000074.1 GCA_016201185.1 Acidobacteriota bacterium
CCGCCCTGGTCGATGGCGACGTCCACCACCACGGCGCCGCGCTTCATCTGGGAGATCATGTCGCGACGGACCAGCTTGGGAGCGGCGGCGCCGGGGATGAGCACGGCGCCGACGACCAGGTCGGCCAGGCGCAGGGCCTCGGAGACAGTCACCCGGTTCGAGGCCAGGGTGATCAACCGGCCCTGGAAAATGTCATCCAGCTCGCGGAGGCGCTTCAGGCTCGTGTCGATGATGGTGACGCGGGCGCCGCAGCCCAGGGCGATTTTGGCGGCGTTGGTGCCGACCACGCCGCCGCCCAGAATGACTACTTCGGCCGGAGCCACGCCCGGCACGCCGCCCAGCAGCACGCCCCGGCCGCCGTTCTGCGCTTCCAGATACTGGGCGCCGATCTGCACCGACATGCGGCCGGCCACCTCGCTCATGGGAGTGAGCAGCGGCAACGAGCCGTCGGCTTCCCGGATGGTCTCGTAAGCCACGGCGTTGACGCGGGCATCGAGCAACTTGCGGGTGAGCTCCGGCGAGGGCGCCAAGTGCAGGTAGGTGAACAGCGTGAGGCCGGGGCGGAGGGAAGGATACTCGGAAGGCTGCGGCTCCTTCACCTTGACGACCAGGTCGGAACGACCCCAGACCTCGGCGGCCGTGGGGATGATTTCGGCCCCAGCACGGAGGTAATTGTCATCGTGGATGGCGCTGCCTTCGCCGGCGCCGGCCTCGAGGAGGACGTGGTGGCCGCTCTCGCGCAGGCTCATGACGCCGCTGGGGACCAGGGCCACGCGCGCTTCGTGATCTTTGACCTCTTTCGGCACCCCGACGAACACGGTTTCCTCCGGGGCCGCTATGGGCGGCTCCCTGCCCAAATTATCGCAGATGGTTATAGCTAATGATAAACAGGCTTGGGGTCGGTCACGGCGAAAGCCCCACGCGGCGCCCAGGTTATTCCAGGAACTTCACGGAAGGGAAAGCCAAGCGAACAGCGAAATGCCGTGGGGTCAACTCTCCGCGGCGGGCCCGCTTCCACAGAGCATTCCCTGTCTCGGCCAGTCTATTCCTTGACCAAAATTCCCAGGGCCTTCATTTTGCGGTAGAGGTTCGAGCGCTCGAGGCCCAGCATCTCGGCGGTGCGGGTGACGTTGCCGTTGGCCTCGTCCAGCTTCTTGAGGATGTACTCCCGCTCGTAGGCGGCGCGGGCCTCTTGCAGGCTGGCGAATTCGGGGAGGGCGCGGCGGTCGATCTCGGCCGGGCGGCGGGTGACCGGCAGGGGCAGGTGGCGCACGTCGATGCGCACCTGCGGGTTCAAAATCACGATACGCTCGATCAGGTTTTTCAGCTCGCGGACATTGCCCGGCCAGGAATATTCTTCGAGCGCCGCATAGGCCTCCGGCGTCAGCTCCTTCGGCCGGCGGCCGTAGGCGGTGGTGAATTCGTTCAGGAAATAGTTCACCAGCAGGGGGATGTCCTCCCTTCTTTCCCGCAAGGGCGGCACGTAGAAGGGGACTACGTTCAGGCGATAGAACAGGTCCTCGCGGAAGTTGCCGCGCTCGATTTCCTCTTCGAGGTTCTTGTTGGTGGCGGCGATAACGCGCACGTCCACCTGGACGGAGGCGCCGGCGCCGACCGGCTCGAAGCGCTGCTCTTCGAGCGCCCGCAGCACCTTGGCCTGGGTCTTGAGGCTCATGTCGCCGACCTCGTCGAGAAAGAGCGTACCGCCGTCGGCTTTCTGGAATTTTCCGGTCTTGTCGTCGTGGGCGCCGGTGAAGGAGCCTTTCACGTGGCCGAACAATTCGCTCTCGATCAGTTCCTCGGGGATGGCGGCGCAGTTGACTTCGACGAAAGCCTCTTCGGCGCGCTGGCTGTGGGCGTGCATGGCGTGGGCCACGAGCTCCTTGCCCGTTCCGCTTTCGCCGTAAATCAGCACGCGGCCGTTGGTGGGGGCCATGAGGGCCAACTGCTGGCGGAGGGCCTTCATCGGCACGCTCTCGCCGATGATGTGGTAGCGGGTCTGGACTACCTCCTTCAGGCGCTGGTTTTCCAGTTGCAGCCGGCGGTGCTCGAGGGCGTTTTTCACCGTGACGGAGACCTTCTCGATGGAGAGCGGCTTTTCGAGAAAGTCGAAGGCGCCCAGCTTGGTGGCCTTGACGGCTGTCTCGATGGTGCCATGGCCGGAGATGACAATGGCGGCGGGCCGGCGCAGCGGCTCCATTTCCTGGATGCGGGTGAGGGTCTCGAGGCCGTCCATGCCAGGCAGCCAGATGTCGAGCAGAACGACCGGGTAGGTGCGGGCAGCCAGTTGCGCCAGGGCCTGTTCGCCGGTGGCCACGGCGCGGACCTGGTAGCCTTCGTCGGCCAGCACGCCGCTCAAGGAGTCCCGGATGCCGGGCTCGTCGTCGACCACCAGAATCCAGCTCTTCTTCATGCCGGCACTTTCACTTCCACGGTGGGCAGCTCCACGATAAAGCGCGTTCCCCGGGGGTGGTTATCTTCGACGCGGATGGCGCCCTTGTGCTCGGCCACGATACGGCTGACGATGGCCAGCCCCAGGCCCGTTCCGCGCTTGCGGGTGGAGAAATAGGGCAGGAAGAGCTTTTCGCGGTCTTGGGGGGTGATGCCGTGGCCGGAGTCGGCGATGGCCAGCTCCACCGTGTCAGGCGCGGCGCCGAGGCCGGTAGTGATGGTCAGGGTTCTCTCGGCGGCGCCCGGGGGTTCCCCGGTCATGGCCTCAATGGCGTTTTCGAGCAGGTTCACTACGGCGCGGCGAAACCGCTCGGGGTCCACTGAAACGGGCGGCAGGCCGGGGCTCAGTTGCTTCCGGATATGCAGGCCCGCCAGCCGGCCGTTCAGGGACTCGAGCGCCGTTTCCACCACCTCGTTCAGGTCGCCGGGCCCAGGGCGGGCCGCGGGAAAGCGGGCAAACTGGGAGAATTCATCTACAAGGGTCTTAAGAGTATCTATCTCGCGGGTGATGGTGGCGGTGCATTCGGCGAGGAGCCGCTCCAGGTCCAGCCGGACCCGCACGTCCTGGTTCGAGCCGTATTTCTCCACCAGGCGGCTCATGCGCTCGGCCGAAAGCGCGATGGGAGTGAGCGGGTTCTTGATCTCGTGGGCGACCCGCTGGGCGACTTCCTCCCAGGCCGCCGATTTTTGGGCCCGGAGCAACTCGCTCGAGTCCTCGACCACGATTACGCAGCTCCGCGGGGAGCTCGGGCGGGGCGCGCGCGGATCCCGCTCGTCCGACTCCAGAGCCGAAACGGTCACCGCCAGATGCTGGGTTTGGCCGCCGGAAGCGAGATCGAGCGTGGCGGTGGCCAGGCCGGTCCGCTGCGCCCGGCGGACCAGACGCCGCACTTCCCGCAGTCCCTCCCCCGAGAAAAGATGCTCGAGCCGACGGGCATCAGCCGCCCGCTGCGGTGAAAAGATCCGCCCCAGGGCCGAATTGACGCGCTGGATGTCGCCAAAGGGCGAAAGGGAGATCACGCCGGTAGGGATGCTTTCGAGGATCGTTTCGGTGAAGCGGCGGCGGGCCTCGAGCTCGTCCCGGCTGTGCTCGAGTTGCTTGGTCATCTGATTGAAGGACCGCACCAGCAGGCCCAGCTCGTCAATGGCGCGGCGCTCGATGCGGTACTCGAGCCGGCCGCTCGACACCTGCGCCGTGGCCTGCACCAGGGCCTCGATGGGAACCACGATCTGCCTGGAGAGAAACAGGGCGATCCAGGTGGCGACGAAAAGGATGAACAGGGTGATCAGCAAGAGCATGCCCACGTAGAAATAGCGCATGAACTTCAAGTGACGTGCTTGCTCCTGGTAGGACCTGTACTGCGTGGCCAGAGCTTCCTGCTTGGCCGCCAGGTCCTCCGGCGCCTGCCAGCCGACGAAGACCGTACCGGCGGCGCCGGCCGGGACAAAGGCAATGGCCAGGTCCCGGTCCTGATCGGAGAGCAGGGCGCTGCCGGGACTTTCGGGCTGAGACTGTAGCTGGACGAGCTTCCGCCAGAGTCCGGCGAAGCGCGGCGCCGAAGAATATTCGGCCAGCAACACCTGGGGGCTCCTATCCACTACTGCGATATAGGAGAGCCGGCGCTCTCGGGCGAACCGGCTCAGCCTTTCGGAAAGACCCGCGGGTGGTCGCCGGCCTCTCACGGCGCGGCTCACTTCCGGCAGCGAGGCAATCCAGGCGGCCAGGGTTTCGGCGCGCTCGCGGGAGGCGTCCTTGAGCCGCTCGCTGATCTCCAGCGAATCCTTTTGCAGCCGCTCAATCGGCTGGTTGAACCACTTATCCAGGGTCCGATTCAAAACGTTGAAGGAGAAGAAAAACAGGAAGAGGACGGGGAGGATGGTGAGAGCCAGGGCCCCGGCCACCAGCTTGGTCTTGATCCGGGATCCCAGCCGGTTGCCCCGCCGCTCGATGTAAAGCTTGACGATGTTCCGAAACAGGATGAACCCCAAGGTGACCATCAACAGGAAGACCAGCGTGGAGATGCCCCAGAGCAGCAGGGTCTCCTGCACGTCGCTGGGGCGAAACTCGCCGAACGAGAGGGAGGTCTGCCAGAAGACGATGGTCATCAGGGCCAGCAGGAGAAGGCTGAGGCCGAGCAGGTACCAGCGTCGGGTTGGCGGCTTGCGATCCAATTTAACCACTTCTCCGGTTCCGCCGCATGGTGATCTGGTGCGGAAAGCGATCGAGCGGGCAACCGGTGCACTGCGGGGCGGCGCGGAGGCAATGCCGTTTCCCGGCGGCGACCAGCAGGGCGTGAAACTCATTATATACCGCCCGATCGGCGGGGATTTGGCGCCCCAAGAGCCGCTGAATGTCGAGGTAGGAGGCGGAGGGAGGGATCAGCGCGTGGCGCTGGAGGATGCGGCGCGTATAGGCGTCCACGACGAAAACCGGGTGGCCGCCGGCGTAAAGCAGAATGGAATCGGCGGTTTCCGGCCCGACGCCGTGGATGGAGAGCAGCTCGCGCCGCAACTGTCCGGTTTCGACGGCAAACATCCGCCGAAGCGAGCCGCCGTGGCGCACGCGCAGATAGCGCAGAAACGCCTTGAGCTTCTTCGCTTTCTGGCGATAGTAACCGGAGGGGCGGACCAGCTCAGCCAACTCGGCTTCCTCCAGCGCGTCCATGGCGCGGAGGGTGAGCGCCCCGGCATTTTTCAGATTGGTGATGGCCTTTTCCACGTTGTTCCAGGCCGTGCTCTGGGTGAGGATAGCGCCGACGATCACCTCAAAAGGCGTCTGGGCAGGCCACCAGCGCTGGGGTCCGAAGTGCTGCAGGAGGGCCCGGTAAAAGTTGCGGAGCGGGGCCCGAGAACGGGAAGACGTGCGGGCGCACCCCATTACTAGGGATAGCGCCGACCCAGGCGAGGGACGTTGTCCTTACCGCGGTCCTTCTGGGAAACAGGCCTGGCGCCGGTATCGACCAGGCGCTGCCCCGAGTTGGTGCTGGAAAAGTTGATCTCGGCGGGCGTGAAAGCGAGATCCCGATCGAGGACCATGTCCAACTGCGTGCCTTTGGCCAGCACGGCCTCCGGCCCGCGGGAAAGCAGGACGCCGGCCAGCCCCGCCGCGGCGCCGGCGGCCGCTCCGATGCCCACTCCCATCCCAGGGTGGCCTGCCGCCGCGCCAGCAATGGCGCCGACCGTGGCCCCGCCGGCGGTGGCCTCGCCCACATTGCGCGCGTCGCCGCCCTTATTGCCTTCGCTGGTGATCTTTCCCTCCGTGCGGTCCAGATCCTCGAAGGCTCGCCCGTCGATGCCGCCCACGCGGGCGCGGAAATCCCGCGTGACGCCGTTGGGCAGGATCATGTTGTCGAAGCGGATATAAATCTCCCCGCGCCCCTTGACCCGGCCGGGGCGCTTCACCTGGGTCACCGTTCCGGAGACATAGGCGCCTACCGGAATGACAATCTTGCCGTCGACCAGGATCGGAAAGACTGACTCGAGGTAGATGTGGTCGCCGGGGGCGGCATGCTTGGTGCTGACGCTGTTGATCAGCGCCAGGGGAATACGGGCGCCGGATTTGACTACAACAGGGGCATCCGCCGGGGGCGGCGTTTCGCTGTCTTGTGCCCACAAGCAGCCAGAGGCCAGCAGTGCCAGAGCGATCATCAAAGAAGATTTCATCCGATCCTCTCCTTCTTGATTCTAGTCGAAAGCGCGACTGGAACCAAACTGCCTTTACTCCTTCCAACGCAGGAGCGGGACAACAAGTTTCGGGAAAGAAGCCGGATCCCCTCGGCCCATCAGGATTTGTCCGGACATCCGACCTCGGCGGGCGGCCCCTCGACAGCGATGCGGAGGCCGGGTGGGGTCCACTCCTCGCCCACTTTCATGCTCACTTCCAGGTCGCCGGAAGGAGCGGACGTGGGAACCCGCAGGTTGAACTGATACAGTCCGGCGTAGCCCGGGGCCAGGCCCGCAAAGAGAATGTCGTCCGCGGCCAGGGGAATGCCGCCGATGGTGGCTTCGAGGGAGGTGCGAGGGTCGAGCGGGATGGGTTTCTGTGGAGCGAACTGCCCGCTAAATATCGGAGGCGCAGTCTGGCCGAAGCCTGTGCCGAAAAATAAGATGATCTCGCCCGGCCGGGCCGGGGTCTCGCGCGCCACGGGGGCGCCATCACAGTGCCGGAAGGGGAGAAACAGGCCGGGGGAATAATCCTTCAAGAGGACCTTTTCACTGCCTTCCAGGGTTTGGACTCTCACCCTCACCAGCCACTCTCCGGGGCGAATGTCGATGGGGGCCTGAGCGTTGATTTGTAGCGGGGATACAAATAAAAGTGGCGCCTGGACCTGCCCGAAGAAGACCGAGACGTTGCCCAGTTCAATGGGCAGGAAGCCGTTAACCACGTCGGAGGGCAGCACGGTGCGGGTCACCTTGGCAAGCCCGGTGCCGTAAATGGAGACCAGGGCGCCCGGAGAAATGAAGTTGTCAGGCGCAGGACGGCTGGTGGCGGCGTTTACAATGCCGCCCACGTTGATGCGGGGAGCCTGTGGCCGGGGTTCCCTCTCCGCGGCAGACAGAACTGCCGCCGCGGCGATCGTGGCTGAGAAGCAAACCGCGACCGCTCGCACTACGGTTCCATTCTACCTCTTGGCAGTCCAGAACGCACCCGCCGGTAAAGATCAGATGGATGGCGCGCGGAGGGCTAAGGGGAGGGCGTTGCTGTTCTGGCCCTGGACCCGGAGGAAGATTTGCGTCGAGGCCGCCGGCTGGAGGTTCGCCGGCAACGGCACATTGACCTGGTAGAGACCGACAAAGCCAGGCGCCAGCCCGGCATAGGCCGGGTCCAGGTCCACACCAGCTACGTGCGCCTTGACCGGGGCGGTGGTCGCCGCCGCAGAAGCGGCGACTCCGGAAGCCGGCTGCGGATCGACCGGCCCCAGGCCGGTCCCGTACAGCACCAGGGTATCACCCAGAACGGCGGGGTGATCCTTGTCGAGCGAGGCGCCCGCCGAATTGAACACCCGGAACAGGCCGGGGGCGAAAGCGTCGATCTGGACCGCCATTGGATCGCTCAACTCCGTGCCGTTGCTCACCTGCAGAATAGCCGGGCCGACCGGCATCTCGAATGGGATTTGCAGGTTGATCTGGGTCGGCGTGACGACCAACAGCGGCACCGGCCGGTCGTTCAGAGTGACAGTCGAGCCTGCCAGGGTGGTGGGCAGTGGCAGGCCGGCGGCGGCCGGGGAAGCCAGCGAAAGGTTCAATCCATAGAGCGAAGCGATCGAGCCCGGAGCGATCCGCGGCTGGCTGCTGGCGGCGTTCACCAGGCCCTGGAAGCTGAGCAGCGGGGTGGTGTTGGAGGAAGCCGGCGGCAGCACCTGGAAAGCGGTGTTCAGCGCCGTCAACTGGGCGCCGGAAGTGACGCTGACGGTGGTCGAGGTCTGCGCGGCGCTGGGCGAGATGGAGGCCACGGCCAGCAAATGCGTAGGGTCCAGCACCCACACCCGGCGGGTGACGATATCCGGCGTCCCGAACCCGACCGTCGTCTGGCCGTTCACAAAATTGGTGTTGGTCCCCTGAATATCGACGGTCACGTCCCGGCCGGCGCGGCCGCTCGAAGGCGCCAGGCGCAGGGAAGGAGCGCCGGCCGAAGGATAGGTATATGTAATTGGCGCATCAGGCTGGACAAATACGGAGCTCTGCCCGTCGGGATTATAGACGCTGATGACGGCCGGCCGACCGGCCGGACCCGGTGGCGGCGAAACGCCCAACACGCCCGCGACCTTGTCGAAGCTGAGTACGGGCGCGGGAGCGCCGTCCAGGAACACCCGCGAGTCGGCGGCAAAATTGTCCCCGGCGAGCGCCAGCTCCAGGTTCCCGTCAGAGTCGGTTTGCGGCTGCACGCTGCGCACCAGCGGCGCGTCCTGCGACACCAACTGCAGCCCGTCCGTCCGGACATAGACGTCGCCGTTCAAGGAGAAAACCAGGTGGCGCGGGCCGGTGCCAGTGAGAGGGCCGAAGTCCAGATCGATTTCCGTGTAGGCCACGGCGGGCGCGTAAGGCGAGGGGCTGCCTGGATGCACCCGGACGCCGGAACCCATCACGCTGACCGAAACATTGGGCAGATTGGAGCTGAGCCCCGGCCCGTAAGCGATCACCGTGCCGGAGGAACGGGAGGAATTCAGGAAAGCGGGCAGAATCGCCGGCGCGCCGTTGCCGGGGAAGCTGTAGGTTGTCACGTCGTACAGGTCGAGCGGGCCGCGATCGGCCAGGTGGAAATCAATTCACGCACTGGACTGTCCGGCTCTGACCACCACCGAGACCGAAAAATTGGCGTTTTTACCGCCGCCGTAGAACTGAGTTTCCACCGGCTCGGAGGCGTCGAAGGCGGTCCCAGTATCATCGGTAGGCAGGACGATGTCGGCCGGCCCCAGTCCCGGCTGGGTGGCGGGCGGCAGGGGATGGGCATAAATGATATAGGTGGCCGGCGGCAGGCCCTGGATGCTGTAGGAGCCGTCGGGAGCGGTGAGCGCGCTGACCACACCACCGTTGGGGCTGATGGCGACCACGGAGACCAGGCGCCGGCCCTGGCCGTCCGGCCCGGTGACCTGGCCTGAGAGGACGGCGGTCGAGGAAGCGAAATCGGCCGTGGGGTAAAGCACGGAGAGCCCGGCCGCATCGTCAGCGGCCAGCG
>JACQDG010000075.1 GCA_016201185.1 Acidobacteriota bacterium
ACTCCGACAGGCCCAGCAGGAAGCTGGCGAAGGCCTGTCCTGTATTGATGATGCCTGGAAGGCTGGTCAGCCCCGGCGAAAAGCGGAAGGAGCCGGCCGGGTACTGCGGCCAGAAGGTGTTCACCTGGATGCGCATGTGCTGGGCGATCACCTGCAAAGCGTGCTTCCCGCGCCGCGTGGAAAGCGAGTCGGTCCAGGCGTAAGTGTTGCGCGCGTTCCTGAATATCGGGTAGGAGCGGCCCATCGAAAGATAGGGCTGAAACTGGAACAGAGGGAAGGCCTGGCCGCTCACACCCTGTAATCCGATCTCGCCGGCGTAATTGGCCTGTTCCTCTGTTCCGCTGTTCGAGGAGTCGCTCGTGGCGCCAAAAGTCACGGTGTTCACCGTGTGCGCTGAGACGGTGAAGACGTGCTCCAGCGAACCCCGGCGGCTCTCGAAATGGCGGTCGTTCGGGCCGGGGTTGGCGGCCGTGGGAAACCATTTGGCCGCTCCCAGGAAGCCGTTCGAAAAGGCCAGCTCGGTCGTCAGCCGGTGGCGCTCCCGGTAGGTGTGGTCCAGCTTGCCGATCATCCCGTTGGCGGTGTTGGTTTCCGGCGAGTTGATGAAGTAGTTGTTGCGGAAAAACGGCCCCACCGCGGCGTTCGGCTGGGGATAAGACTCCAGCGCCTTCAGGGCCACCCGGTCGAGGCGGCTGTCGGGAATCCGGTTGCCGGGAAACGGGTCCCGCAAGTATTGTAAATTCCCTTGTGAAACCGGTTGCGCCGGATCGTAGGACGGATTCGGCCGCGTGCTGCGGACATCATAGATCGGCAGGATGTTGCCGGCCTGGTCCACGATGGTTGAGTAGTCACCAGTCCGCTCCTGGGCGGTGGGGATGGTGCGCAGGAAGGTGCGGGAGATGTGCTCCCGAACGCCTTCGTAGGACAGCGAGAAGTAAGTGCTACGGCTCCCCTGGATGAGGCGCGGGATCACCACCGGTCCGCTGACGTTGAACCCGAACTGGTTGCGCTGCAGCAGAGCCTTGCTGCCGCCGCGCTGCCGGATTTCGTGCGGTATGGCGTCCAGAGAATCGTTGCGAAAATTCTCATACACCCGCCCGTGCCAGTGACTCACAACGCCGTTGGCCGCCGCCGGCCGCGGGCTTTCCGGGCGCAGGCCCAGGTTCCGGGTCTGCACCTTGAACTCTTCCACCGCTTTGTCGATCTCGCTGGCCGGCGGCTGTGTCTTCTGCTGGGCGCATACAAGCCCTGCCAGGCACACCACCAACACCCGGGCTCGCCTCCCAACCCTCACGTTTTTCAGTTTACCGTGTCAGGGCGCCGTCGCGCGATCCATTTCCGCCGACGCGCTACCATAAAGACATGGCGAAACCGCTGCCGTGCCTCCGTCTGGATCTGGAGTTCATGCCTTCGCCGCTCGCGGATCGCCCCGGCGTCTTCATCCGCGATCCCTACCATTACGCCGATGCCAGCCTCATCCTTCCGCCCTTTCTGGCCGAGGGATTGTCCTTCTTCGACGGCCGGCAAACCGACCTCGACTTGCAAGCTCACCTGGTGCGGCGGACCGGCGAGCTGATTCCCGCCGAGGTCGTCCACCAGATGGTGGATACCCTCTCCGCCCGGGGTTTCCTGCACACGGAAGAATTCGAGCAGATGAAGGAGGCCAAGCAGCGGGCCTTCCGCGAGGCGCCCGAGCGGAAGTGCGTCCATGCCGGGGCTGCCTATCCGAACGACGAAGCCGCCCTGCGACAGCGGCTGGACGAATTCTCCCGGGATGGCGCCGGGCCGGCCCAGGAAACCACGACTGAGCCAAGCAGGCTGGTAGCTATTGCCGCCCCTCACGTCAGCCCCGACGGCGGCCGGCACAGCTACGCCACTGCCTATCGGCAACTGGGTCCCGAGCTGGCCGGCAGGACCTTCGTCATTCTGGGCACCTCGCACTACGGCCCCTCGGAAAGGTTCGGCCTGACCAGGAAGCCCTTTGTCACCCCGCTGGGCACTCTGGAAGTGGACACGGCCCTGGTGGACGACCTGTGCGCCAGGGGCGGCGACGCCGTGGAGGCCGAGGATTACTGCCACTCCGTCGAGCACTCCATCGAGTTCCAGTGCATCTTCCTGCAACACCGGCTGGGGAGCAGCGTCAAGATTCTGCCGATCCTCTGCGGGCCTTTCGGCGAGAGCCTGATCACCGGCCGCCCGCCGGAGGCCAACGAAGGTGTGCGGCGTTTTTTCGACTCCCTGGCGGAGATGGCCGCCGCCCACGGCGACCGGCTGTTCTGGGTGCTGGGGATCGATTTGGCCCATATCGGCCGCCGTTATGGCGATTCCTTCGCCGCCAGCGCGGAGAAGGGTCACATGGCCGCCGTGCGGCGAAGCGACCAGGAACGGCTGGAGCGCGTCTGTGCCGCCGACGCCGCCGGGTTTTTCGAGCTGGTGAAGCCCGACCGCGACGAGCTGCGCTGGTGCGGCTATTCGCCCCTCTACACTTTTCTGCAAGCCGTCCCTGGAGCCCGCGGCCGCGTGCTGTGTTACGAGCAGTGG
>JACQDG010000076.1 GCA_016201185.1 Acidobacteriota bacterium
CGCGATCTCGCCGTCGTGGCGGTCGTGCCGGTCGAGCAGCATCCCGTAGTAGCTGCGGATCATCTCGTAGCGGTCCTGCTCCGTCGGCTGCTGGTAGTGGCCGGTGGCGAGGTACTGCTCGATTTGCCGGAAAATCCAGGGGTTGGACGAGGCCGCCCGGCCGATCATGACGGCGTCGCAGCCGGTCTCGGCCACCATCCGAGCGGCGTCTTCCGGCGTCACGACATCGCCGTTGCCGATCACCGGGATTTTGACGGCCGCTTTCACAGCAGCAATTTGTGTCCAGTCAGCCTGCCCGGAGAATCCCTGCTCCCGGGTCCGCGGGTGCAGGGCCAGGGCCTCCACGCCACAGTCCTCCGCCAGCCGGGCCATGTCCGCCGCTACCATCTCGTTCTCATTCCACCCGGAGCGAAACTTTATGGTGAAGGGAAGCCGTACGGCCGCCCGCACGGCCCGCAGGATGCGCTCCACCAGCGGCAGGTCGCGCAGCAGCCCCGATCCGCCATTCGACCGCACAATCTTCTTCACCGGGCAGCCGAAGTTGATATCGACCACGTCGAAGCCCAGGTCCTCCACCACCCGGGCCGCATCCGCCATCACCTCCGGGTCGGAGCCGAACAGTTGGGCCGTGATGGGCCGCTCGTCGGGCTCGAAGTAAAGGTAGCGCAGCGTCTGGTTACGGCTCGCGCCATGCAGCACGGCGCTTACCCCGTGGGAGCTGGTGAACTCGGTCATCAGCAGCCCGCAGCCGCCCAGCCCGCGGATGAAGCGGCGGAAGACGGTGTCGGTCACCCCGGCCATCGGCGCCAGTACCGTAGCGGGCCGCACGCACACGTTTCGAATCCGCAACTCGGCGGGAAACTTCATACCTTCGATTCTAGCAAAGGACGATAATTCAGCCGGCCGACACCCGCCGAACAAAGCGAGGATGATCCGCCGGCAGCTTGACCGCCAACAGGGATCCGACCAGCGGCAGCAGAATCACGCCCCACAGGGTCGCATGAAGACCCACATGGTCGGCCACCCAGCCAAACAAGGGAATGAACATCAGGCCCGCCATACCCCAGGCAAAGCCCATCATCAGAGCCGAGACGGTGCCGGACTGGCTGGGCACCAGTTCCTGGGCCATGGTGACGTTCACCGGGATGGTGAACAGCAGAATTGACCCACCCACACCCAGCCCGGCGAGCGACGCCCAGCCCCGGCTAAGCAGGAACAATACCAGGAACGGCACCGAAGCCACCATGGAAAACACCACGATCCGCTTGCCGCCGAAGCGGTCCGCCAGGCTGCCTCCCAGGAACCCTACCACCGCCCCCACCAAAAGGAAAAAGCTAAGCACGTAGCTGGCGGACGAGATTGAAAAGCCGTGATGAAGGTGAAAATACAGGGGCAAAAACTGGGTGAAAACAATCTGCACGATGGAGCGGATCACCACCAGGAAATAAAGCAGAAGCATCGGCTTCCACACCCGGCGGAAGGGCGCCAGGTCGAAATGCGGCCCGCCGGCGTGCTCGCGCCGCGGAGGCGGAGGCAGGGTGAAAGCCAGTACCACCGTGATGGCCAGGGCCGGCAGCGCTCCCCAGTAGGCTCTTTCAATACCCAGGCGGGAGGTCAGCAGCGAAAAGTACGCCGGCCCCGCCGACAGCCCGATGGTTCCCGCCGTGATGAAGATGGCCATGGCCAGCCCGCGGCGGTGCCGCCAGGAAGCGGCGGCGTGGGCCGTCCCCTGGGGATGGAAGGAGGCCACTCCCACCCCGCCCAGAAACACCAGCAACAGCAGCATGGGAAAACCCGTAGCAAGACCCAGGCTCGAGATGAAGATCCCCGCCACCATAGGGGCCAGGACCGTGAAGCCACGGAAGTGGAACCGGTCGGACAGGTAGCCGTAGAACGGCTGCATCACCGAGGAAGAGAAATACAGCACTCCACCCAGAATGCCGGCCTCAAACAGCGACAGCGAATAGCGGGTAATAAGAAGCGGCTGTAACGCTCCCAGGGCGGCTGAGTACATGTCAATGCAGAAATGGCCGACCGAGAGCAGCGCCAGCCTCTTATTGGCCCCAGGGGCCGGGGCCAGGGCGGGCGCCCGTGACGCCGCGATTTCTTGCGGCGCTTCCAGCGCCACGGCAGCCATTTCTGGCGGAGTTCTCAATTTGTCCTCTATAACGGCCGGAAGAAGGCTACCGGCGAGATGGTCGTAACCTTCCACCGTTTCCCGAAGCGCTCAATCCGACAGTTTACTACCTGGTGCCGGGTTTCCGCCGGCCTTTCGCGGCTTTGAGGCCGCATCTCGAGCAGCCAGTCGAGCTTCAGCTCATAGCTCTCGCCGTTGCGGCTCTGCTCGAGCACGCCGACCGACGAGCCGATTTCGTCCTGGGCCGTCAGCGCCACGACATTGTCCTCGAGCGCCGCATACTCCGGACAGCGGCTCCGATCGATCAGCGACAGAAAGCGGGCCGCGTTGCCCTGCTCGAGCGCCGTGCTTAGGCTCAGCAGCAACTCCGAGATCTGCTCCGCCCCGGACTTGCCGGCCGCTCCCAGGGCCGCGGCACACCCCATCCAGAGGCACGCGTCGAAGAAAGTCCTACGTCCGATAGCTGGCATTGATGCGGATGTAGTCTTCTGTCATGTCGCAGGTCCAGAAACGGGCTCGGCCCTGTCCCCTGCCGCGAATCACCAGCCGGACAGTAGACTCCGGGGCCTCGAGCGACCGCTGCACGTCGCTTTCGGAAAACTTGACGTCTTTCCCACGGCGGCACACTGGAATTCCGTTCAGCTCGATGTCCATCTTGCCGGGATCGAAGCTCACCCCGGCATTGCCCGCCGCAGAAAGGAAGCGGCCCCAGTTGGGGTCGGCGCCGGCCAGCGCCGTCTTCACCAGCGGCGAGTTGGCTATGGAGCGGGCGATCCGGGCGGCCGCCGCATCGCTGGAAGCGCCCTCGACCATGATCGTCAGCAGTTTCCGCGCCCCTTCCCCGTCCCGGACGATGGCCACAGCCAACTGCCCGGCCACCTCCGCCAGGGCCGCCTGAACCTTTTTCCTCTCAGCGCCGGCCAGACGGACGCCCGAGGCGCCGTTAGCCAGCAAGTACACAGTGTCGTTGGTCGAGGTATCCCCGTCCACCGAGATGCGGTTGAAGCTCGTCTCCACGGCTGCGGCCAGCATCGGCCGGAGCTCGGCCGGGGTTAACGCGGCATCCGTGAAAATAAACCCCAGCATGGTGGCCATGCGCGGATGGATCATGCCCGCGCCCTTGGCCATGCCGACGACGCGCACCGTCCCGGACTTCAGCCGCACTGCAGCACTGGCCGTCTTGGGGCGTGTGTCCGTCGTAAGGATCGCCCGCGATGCAACATCAAAATTTTCCGGGGCTAACGCCGCTGCCAGCCGGGGCAGGGCCTCCAGGATCGGTCTTGCATTGAGCGGCACGCCGATCACCCCGGTCGAGGCAAGCAGCACCTCCGGTTCTCGTATGCCCAGCGCCGCGGCCGCTGCCCGGGCTGTCGCCCGCGCCACTCGCTCTCCGCTCCCCGTGGCGCAATTGGCATTGCCGGCGTTAGCCACGACAGCCCGGCAGTAACCGCGCGTCTGAGCCAGATATTTAGCGGAGACAAGCAGTGGAGCGGCCTTCACCAGATTGGCGGTGAACACGGCTGCCGCCGCCGCCCTCCGGTCGGAGACCATCAGCGCCAGATCTTCCCTGGCAACTTTACGGATCCCGGCGTAAGTAGCGGCGAAACGAAATCCCAGCGGCGGCGTCAACGGTTCTCTCCTCCCAGCACGTCTTTCGATGTCGGCCTGTGGCCGTTAATGAACTCCTGGGCCGTCAGCCGCTTCTTGCCCTCCGGCTGCAGCTCCACAAGCTCCAGCCAGCCTTCGCCGCAGGCCACGCGGAGCGAGTGCCGGTCCACGTCCAGGGCGCCGGGCCGCACCGCCCGGGATGAAGTCCCGCTTCCTTCCACCACCCGCACCTTCCGCAGGTGGAGCAAATGGCCGCGGAAGGTGGTATAAACGCCCGGCCACGGATCGAAAGCCCGGACCCGGTTGGCGATCTGCCGCGCGCCCATCGCCCAGTCCGCCCGGCCGTCTTCTTTCTTGATCAGCGGCGCATGGCTGGCCTGGGTCGGATCCTGCTTCCGGGGCGTAATGGCGCCCCGTTCCAGGCACCGCAGGGTCTCGATGAGCAACGCCGCGCCTTCCTTGGCCAGCCGCGCGCTCAGCTCCGGCGCCGTTTCCTCCGGCCCGATCGGGCACTCGCGCTGGAGCAGGATATCGCCCGTATCCAGACCCGCCTCGATGCGCATGGTGGTGATCCCGGTGACCGTCTCGCCATTCGCGATGGCCCACTGGATCGGCGCCGCTCCCCGATACTTCGGCAGCAGCGAGGCGTGGACGTTGATCGTCCCGAGCGGCGGCGAATCAAAAACCGCCCGCGGAATGATCTGCCCGTACCCGACCACGACGATCACATCCGGCCCCAGCCGCCGGACGTATTCCACCGCCTCCGGGTCTTTGATCTTGAGCGGCTGGAAAACCGCGAGGCCGCGCTCGACAGCCAGGCGCTTCACCGGGGAGGCCACCGGCTGCTGGCCACGCCCCGCCGGACGGTCCGGCTGGGTGACCACCCCCGCGACCTCCACCCCTGCTTCGAGCAGGGCCTCCAGCGTGGGAACCGCAAACGCCGGGGTGCCCATGAACAGCGCCTTCACCGGCCACCGACCCCCGGCCCGGCTGTGCAGGCCGTGAATCTCTTTACCATTCCCCCTGCTTCACCAGCCGGCGAATCTTGCGCTTGATCAGGTCGCGCTTCAGCGTGCTGATGTAACTAATATAGAGCCGTCCGTTAAGATGATCCGTCTCGTGCAAGAAGGCCCGCGCCAGCAGCTCCTCGCCGGTCGTCTCGAAAGTCTTGCCCCTGGCGTCCTGTGTGCGGACGGTCACCCGCAGCGGCCGCCGCACGTCCTCGCGAAACCCCGGCAGGCTCAGGCACCCCTCTTCGCCGTTCTGCTTGCCCTCGGTGTGGATAATCTCCGGGTTGATGAGAACAATTTTGTCCTCCTCGTGTTCTCCGAGCGAGGTGTCGATGACGGCGATGCGCTTCGAAATGCCGATCTGCGGCGCCGCCAAGCCCACGCCCTTGGCCGCGTACATCGATTCGAACATGTCGTCGATCAGCTTCGAGAGCTCCGGCGTGTCGAACTCGGTGATGGTCTGGGCCTTCTTTTCGAGCACGGGGTTGCCGTATTTGACGATCGGGTAAACCATCAGAAATTTCTCAACTGTTCCCGGTAGCCTTCAAAATTCCTCTTCATCTCGGCCAGCGAGTCCCCGCCGAATTTTTCGACCACCGCCGCAGCGAGCGTCAGGGCTACCATGGCCTCGCCGATAACGGCGGCCGCCGGCAGCACGCAGACGTCCGAGCGCTCGTAGGCGGCGAGCGACGTTTCCCGCGTGCGCAAGTCCACGGACTGGAGCGGCTTGCGCAGCGTCGAGAGGGGCTTCAAATACCCGCGGACGACCACGTCTTCTCCGTTCGTCATGCCGCCCTCGAGCCCGCCGGCCCGGTTCGAGGAACGGGTGAAGCGGCGCTGCTTGCGGTCGTACCCGATCGGGTCCTGGACGCTCGAGCCGAAGCTGACGGCGTTCTCAACCCCTCCTCCGATCTCGACAGCCTTCACCGCCTGCATGGACATGATCGCCTGCGCCAGTTTCCCGTCGAGCCGCAAGTCCCAGGTGGTGTAAGTGCCCAGCCCCGGAGGCACATGGTGCGCCACGACCTCGAAAATACCGCCCACGGTGTCGCCCGTGCGGTAGGCCTCATCCACCACGGCTTTCATGCGCTGCTCGGCCTCCGCGTCCACCGAGCTCAACAGGACTTCGGGCTTGCTCTCGAGCGCCAGAATCTCTTCCCACGCCGCTGTGCGCCCCAGGTGCGCGCTGCCCACCGCGATCACATGACCCAGCACTGGCATGCCGAACTCCTGGAGCAGCAGTTTGGCAAGCGCCCCAGCTGCCACCCGGGCCGCCGTCTCCCGCGCACTGGCCCGCTCCAGTACGTAGCGCGCTTCCGGGAAATTATGTTTCAGGGACCCGGCCAGGTCCGCATGCCCCGGGCGCAGCCGGTGTAGCGGCTTGGCTTTCTCCGCGCTGCCCGGGTAATCCTCCACGGGCAGGGCTTCCCTCCAGTTCTGCCAGTCCCGGTTGCGGAGGATCAGCGCGACCGGCGAGCCGATGGTCTTCGAGTGCCGGACGCCCGAAACAATCTCGATCCGGTCTGTTTCAATCTTCATCCGCCCGCCGCGCCCGTACCCCTGTTGCCGCCGCCAGAGCTGCCGGTTGATGAATTCCATGGAAACCGGCACACCGGCCGGCAGCCCGGTCACCGTGGCGACCAGGCACTCTCCGTGAGATTCTCCAGCGGTTTCAAAGCGCAGCATACGCGCGTCGGGGTGTGGCTGAAATCATCATAATAGCGGAGGGGCTGGGCGAAAGAAAAGACGAGCCGTCGTCAGATTCGCACCACCGTCGTGCCCGGATAGGCGTCGCTCAGGCGGCCCACGATGTGGTGCGCCTGGTCGCCTGAAATCTTCAGGATCAGCTCGCGGTAGCCGGCGCGCACGCCCTGGTAAGAGGTCACAATGGAGATGATTTTGCCGCCCTCGGCGCGCACCACGTCGGTGACCTCCTTGATCGAGCCCGGCTTGTCCTCGATCTCCAGGCTGATCCGCACCCCGGGGAAGCGCGCGCCCGTCATGGCAATCATGGCCTCAAAAACGTCGTCCTCGGTGATGATGCCGACGAGCGTCCCCGCCTCGTTCGCTACCGGCAGGCAGCCGAAGTGGTTGTCGTGCAACTTCACCGCCGCCGCTTCCACCGGCTGGTCCGGCCCGATCGTCACCGGCTGGGGCGTCATCACCTCGCCGGCCGTCACGCTCTGCGCCTCGCGCAGCATCTGGTCGTCCAGGGGTTTTAGCGGCAGAGTCAGGGCGCGGAGGTCCTTCTCGCTGAGGATACCCACCAGGCGCCCGGCGTCCATCACCGGCAGCCGCTTGATGCCGTTCTCCCCCAGCAATCGAACCGCCTCCGCCACCGGCTGCCCGGCTTCCACCGTGATGACCGGCGTCGACATCCAGTTCTGGACCAGCATCCGCCCGCCGGGACGGGTCAAGCCAATGCGCCTGAATTTCATCTCATTCCTATGGTATCGTAGACCGTGAACTTCCCCGAAAGTTTCCGCGATGCCGGCAATCCGCGAAAAAGCGCAGTTGATGAGCGCCTCGGAAATCGACCGCACCTTGGTCCGGCTAGCCCATGAGGTGGTGGAAAAAAGCCCCGATTTGAGCCAACTGGCCTTCATCGGCGTGCGGCGGCGCGGCGTCCCGCTGGCCGAGCGGCTGTCGCGGAAAGTGGCCCAGATCGAAAACCGCGCCGTCCCGGTGGGAATTATCGACATCAAACACTACCGCGACGACCTCTCCCCGGCGGAGCGGCAGCCGGTGGTGCACTCCACCGAAATACCGTTTCCCGTCACCGGGCTCGATGTCATCCTGGTGGATGATGTCCTTTACACCGGCCGCACGACCCGCGCCGCCATGGACGCCCTGTTCGACCAGGGCCGGCCGCACCGCATCCAGCTGTGCGTGCTCATCGACCGCGGTCACCGCGAGCTGCCCATCGAGGCGCGCTTTGTGGGCAAATACGTGGAAACCGGCGAAGACGAAGGGATCGAGGTGAAACTCGAGGAGATCGACGGGGAGGAAAAGGTCTTGCTGGTGGAAATGACGGATCCGGCATAATCTTATGGCTTCCGGTCTACTCGGCATCGAAGAGCTGAGCCGCGAGCAAATCGAGGCCCTGCTGGCCCGCGGCCGCTATTACCAGCCCATGCAGGCGCAGTCGGTGAAAAAACTGGACACCCTGCGCGGCAAAACCATCGTGAACCTGTTCTTTGAGGCTTCCACGCGGACCCGCACCAGCTTCGAGATCGCCGCCAAGCGCCTGGGGGCCGACACCATTTCGATTTCGGCGATGGGTTCGAGCCTGTCGAAAGGGGAATCGTTGGTAGATACTTTGAATACCCTCGACGCCATGCGGCCCGACGCCATCGTGATGCGTCACTCCGCCTCCGGCGCCCCGCACTTCCTGGCGCGTTTCCTGCCCACGCCCATCATCAACGCCGGTGACGGCACGCACGAGCACCCGACGCAGGCCCTGCTCGACGCCCTGACCATCCTCGACTACCGGCCGAGCCTGGAGGGCCTGCGGGTGGCGATCATCGGCGACATCGCCCACAGCCGCGTAGCGCGCTCCAACATTCATCTGCTCTCCAGGTTCGGGGTGGACCTGGTGCTGTGCGGCCCGGCTCCTTTGCTGCCGCCGGAATTGCAGTACCTGGCCCCCGGCATCACCCTCACCACCAACATCGAGGAGGCGGTCACCGGCGCCGACGTGGTGATGATGTTGCGAGTGCAACTGGAGCGCCAGCACGAGACTTCCTTCCCCAAGAACGAGTACTTCCAGTTCTACGGACTGCGGCTGGAGCACTTGCGGCTGGCCCGCCCCGACGCCATCGTGATGCACCCGGGGCCGATCAACCGTGGCCGCGAGATTGCCTCCGAGGTGGCCGACTTCCCCCGCTCGGTGATCCTGAACCAGGTGGAGAACGGCGTGGCGGCCCGCATGGCGGTGCTGGAGCAGGTGGTGGCGCACTGAGGCGCGCCCGAATATGTCCCGACTGTTGATTCGAAACGGCAGGGTGATCGATCCGTCGCGCGGATGGGACGAAGTCTCGAACGTGCTGGTGGAGGACGACCGCATCGCGGCGGTGGCGCCGGCTCTGGAGGCGGGCGACGCCCAAGTGATCGACGCTTCCGGCCTGGTCGTCGCTCCCGGGTTCATCGACATGCACGTCCACCTGCGGGAACCCGGCCTCGAGCACGCCGAGACGATCGAGAGCGGCTCGCGGGCCGCGGCCGCGGGCGGCTTCACCTCCATCTGCCCCATGCCCAACACGATCCCGGTCAACGACAACGCCCCGGTCACCAGCTTCATGGTCGAGCGGGCGCGGCGCTTTGCCATCGTCAACGTGTTTCCCGTCGGCGCCATCACCAAAGACAGCGCCGGGGAGCAACTGGCCGACATCGGAGCCATGAAGGAGGCCGGGGCGGTGGCCCACTCCGACGATGGCCCGCCGGTGATGAACTCCGCGGCGACATCCACGAAGGCGTCGTCTCGAGCCGCCTCGGCTTGCGCGGCATTCCCGCCTGTTCGGAAGACGTAATGGTGGCGCGGGACATCCTGCTCAGCCAGGTGACCGGCGCGCGCATTCACGTGGCCCACATCTCCACCCGGAATTCCCTGGCCATAGTGGCCCATGCCCGGCGCGCCGGCCTCCCGGTGAGCTGCGAGGCCACGCCGCACCACTTTTCCCTCACCGACGAGGAGATCGTCCCTTACGACAGCAACTACAAAATGAAGCCGCCGCTGCGCACCCGCTGCGACGTGGAGGCCCTGGTCCAGGCCATTGCTGAGGGCGTGGTCGATGCCCTCGCCAGCGACCATGCACCCCACACCGGCAGCTCCAAGATGCAGGAGTTGGAGCGCTGCCCGTTCGGCGTCACCGGCCTGGAGACGGCCCTGGGTCTGGCGCTGGAGAAGCTGGTCCACAGCGGCAAGATCACCCTGGCCCACATGGTGAAGCTGTTCACCATCGGCCCGGCGCGGATCCTGGGGCTCGACCGCGGCACGCTCGCCCCCGGGGCTCCGGCCGACATCACCATCTTCAGTACCGAGCGCGAATGGACCTTCGACGTCAACCAGTCGCAATCAAAAAGCAGGAACACCCCGTTTGACGGCCACCCCTTCCGCGGCGATCGCGTGGGATCAAAGGAACCAATGAGAGTCCGCACTATCATTCTGCTGGCCCTGCTGTTGGCGGTGATCGCCGGCTCGGGCAGGATCGCCTCCTTCATCATTGAGTACAACTGGTGGAAGGAAATCGAGCAGGTCGACACCTGGCTAAGCTTGCTCTTCTACCAGATCGCGCCGGCCCTCGCGGGAGCCCTGGTGGCTTTCCTTGCTCTGTGGGCGTCGCATGCCGGCGGGCTGCGGTTTGCCGGAGTCCGCCCTGCCAGCCGGCTCTATTCCCGGCTGGCCCCGCTGGCGCTGGCCGTGGTGGCGATCCTGTTCGCCTCGGCCAGCATCGATTACTGGGTCGTCATGAGTTATGTCGGATCGCGACGCATCACGGTGGCCGCCGACGCCTGGAAAGACCCGGTCTTTTCCCGGCCGTTGCCGTTCTATCTGTTCGACCTGCCTTTCTACTCCGATCTGCTCGGCTTTCTGTTCACCCTTTCCATCCTCTGCGTGGTGGTCTTTTGGGCGACGGCCCGGGGTTGGCAGGTGGGCGACCGTTTCCTCCGCTGGCGGCGGAGCGGCGGCTCGCCGGAAGGGTTCGACCTGGAGCCCAATGCCTTGCTCCTGCCCGGCGCCACCCGCTCCGGATTCGCACGGGTAATCGCCGTGGTTCTGCTGGTGGGCTTCGCCGCCTGGGTTTTCCTTGGCAACTTCGGGCTGCTGCTGAACTCCCATGCCTTCATGACCGGCGCCGATTACGTGGACGAAAAGTTCGCCCTGCCCTTGCGCTGGTTCATGATCGTCGTCGCCCTGGCCGGCATTCCGCTCGTCTGGACCCGGCGATACAAGATGACTTTGTCTGCCTTGGCTGCGGTCTTCGCTTTAAGTCTTCTCTTGCCGGGTATTGTACGGGCGGTCTACGTGCGGCCCAATGAGATTTCCATCGAGCGGCCTTACATCGAACGCCACATCGAGGCCTCCCAGACGGCCTTCGGCTTGAACCGCCGCGCCACCACGCGGCCTTTTGCCGTCTCGTCCAGTGAAGCGGTGAATGCCGCCCAGCACG
Organism: Acidobacteriota bacterium; assembly: GCA_016201185.1. Lineage (GTDB taxonomy): Bacteria > Acidobacteriota > Terriglobia > Bryobacterales > JACQDG01 > JACQDG01. The sequence goes on from JACQDG010000076.1 coordinate 10,926, forward strand.
CCACGCTGCTCGACAACATCCGTCTCTGGGACTGGCGCGCTTACGGCGACACCATCACGCAAATCCAGGCCTTGCGGCCCTACTACACTTTCCCCGACACCGACGTCGATCGCTACATGATCAATGGCCGCATCAAGCAGGTGCTGCTTTCCCCGCGCGAGATCGACGTGCGCCAGCTTCCGGCAGACGCCCGCCAAAGCTGGATCAACCCGCATTTCATTTACACCCACGGGTTTGGCGTCGTGGTTTCGGAGGTGAACAAGACCACGGCGGACGGTTTGCCGGTCCTGCTGATTGACGACGCCCCGCCCGAAATCCGGTCCCCGGGTTTCAAGCTCGTGCGCCCCGAGATCTACTACGGCGAGAGCACGCACGACCCGGTTTTTGTCTCCACTATCCGGGAGGAGTTCGACTATCCTTCCGGCGACCAGAATAAGTACTCGAAATATCAGGGAACGGGCGGTTTTCCGGTGGGCTCTTTTCCGATCCAGCTCGCTGGCGCCATCAGCCTGGGCGAGCCGAACATCATCTTCACCCGCTATTTCACCGACCAGAGCCGTATGATGATCTACCGCAACGTGAAGCCGCGGTTGGCGCACCTGGCCGGCTTCCTGCTGTGGGACGGCGATCCCTACCTGGTCATCACCGACGACGGGCGGCTGGTGTGGATGATGGACGGCTATACGACTTCGCAGTCCCATCCCTATTCCGCCACTCTTCCCGTTCCCGGGCTTTCCGGCGGGGCCAACTACATCCGCAATGCGGTGAAGGCCACCGTGGACGCCTACACGGGGAAAATGGCGCTCTTCGTCTTCGACCCCGAAGATCCTATTATTCAGGCCTATCAACATTTGTTCCCCTCCCTGTTTCGCCCAGCCTCCCAGATGCCCGCCGACCTGCGCCGCCACGCCCGCTATCCCGAGGCGCTGTTCCGCGTGCAGGCCGAGGCGTACCGCACCTTCCACATGCGCGACCCGCAGGTGTTCTACAACAAGGAGGACGTGTGGGAGATCGCCCGCGGCAAGTACGGCCAGACCGGCAATCCCGAGGCTATGTCTCCAACATATATAGTGGCTACCCTGCCCGGCGAGCGCGAGCCGGAGTTCCTCCTAATGCTCCCCTTCACCCCACGCAGCAAGGACAACCTGATCGGCTGGATGGCGGCTCGCTGCGACGGCGACCACTTGAACGAGCTGATCTTCTTCCAGCTTTCCAAGCAGCAGCTCGTCTACGGGCCGATGCAAATCGAGTCGCGCATCGATCAGGACCAGAACATCTCCAAGGACTTGTCCCTCTGGAACCAGCAGGGCTCCCACGTTCTGCGGGGCAACATGATCGCCCTGCCGGTGAGCGACGCCTTCCTTTATGTGGAGTCGATTTACATCCAGGCCACCGAGGCCCGCATGCCGCAGCTCAAGAAGGTCGTGCTGGCCATGGGCAACCGGCTGATCTACCGCGACACTTTCGATCAGGCCCTGAGCGAGCTGACCGGCGGGGCGCTGGTAGCTGCGCGAGCCGGGCCCGCCATTCTAACTTCTGCCACCCCCATAGCGCCGGCTGCTCCCTCCGTCCCTGCCCTGGCCGACCGCCTGCGCCGCTTGCGCGAGGAAGCCGAGCAGTTGACCCGGGAATTGATGCTGCTGGAGAAGGAAGCCGCGAAGAAATGACTCCTTGTTCCGTGCCTGCGGACCCCCTTTTCGAGACGCACCGCGGCGTTACCGCGTCCCGTGACCACGCTCGATTTAGGTGAGCAGGTGGGCGGCAGTCAATTGAAGACGAGCAAAGAAAACAGAACTGACAAAGCCAGCAATGGAGCCATCCTCTGGGATCATTTCCTGAACGTTATCTGTCTGCTTCTGATGGAAGGCAGCATTTACGGTTTGGCGGAATTGATCGGTCATTTCTTTCCGGGCTTGTATCTTTTCTTGCGTGTTTGTGAGCGGGTCTTGACTTGGTTCGCAGTAGCGACTGTCGCGCAGTTTGCGGTTTGTTCTTTCGCGCTGTTGGTAGTGAGGAACCTGATCCGAATACGGAAAGCATCCCAGGGATTTTAGGAGCGTTCATGAAAACCACGTTCCGCGATCTGTGGCCCAATGCTCTCTCAACCTTCTTCCTGTATCTGGTGAGCTCCATCCTCCTTGGCTCCCTCGCGGCATTCCTGGAGGCCAGAGGCGTAGAGGCTAGA
>JACQDG010000077.1 GCA_016201185.1 Acidobacteriota bacterium
CGCCATCCACGAGCAGGGAGCCTGCCGCATGGGCGCGAGCCACCTGTGCTCTTTTATCTGTGCTCTCTTATCAGTATCTATATTTTCGAGCCCTTTTTGTCGAGCTCTGCACCCACCATGATCCGCTTAGTCCATTTGCACATCGGTGGGTCCCTTTGTGCGCCATCTGCCCTATCATGGAATCAGGAGTCCCGCCATGATAGAGAATTCCGCTTCCCTGCTGCGACAAAAATTGGCCCGGCGTCAGGCGCTGGTAGTGCCCGGCTGCTACGACGCGCTCAGTGCACGGATCATCGAGAAAGCCGGTTTCGAGGCCGTGCAGATCAGCGGCTTCGGCTTGGCCGGGAGCCTGCTCGCCGCCCCCGACGTCGGCCTGGTCCAGATGAAGGACATTCTGGATCGGACCTGGAACATCGTGCGCGCCGCGGGTATTCCCGTGATGGCCGATATCGACACTGGAGGGGGCAACGCCATCAACGCCGCAGTGACCACCGAGGAGCTGATCGCCATGGGCGTGGCCGGCGTGAATATCGAGGACCAGGAATTTCCGAAACGCTGCGGCCATATGGAGGGCAAGCAGGTGATCAGCGCCGAGGAGATGGCTGGCAAAGTCCGGGCCATGGCCGACGTGCGCAGCCACTCCGGCGCCGACTTGGTGATCAACGCCCGCACGGACGCCTATGCCGTTTACGGGCTCGACGAAGCCATCCGCCGCTCGAACCTCTACCTCGAAGCCGGCGCCGACATGGTTTTCATCGACGGCATCCGCACGCGGGAGGACATCGAGCGCGCCGTTCGCGAGGTCCGCGGCCTGCTCTCGGTGAACTTGATGGACGCCGTGAGCGGTGTGAAGACGGAGCTGGTCCCGATTCCTGAGCTGGCCAGGTTGGGAGTGGCGCGGGTGAGCATCCCGATCGCTTCTATCCTGGTGGCGCACCGGGCGCTCGAAGAATTTTTCACCGCTCTGCGCGCCTCGCCCACCGGCATCCTGGCTGGTCAGACGCAATGGGTGACAAGCTTCTCGGAATACAACAAGTTCGTGGGGCTGACCGAGTACCGCAAGATGGAGAACGACTACTTGCCCCACCTGATCACGGAAAAAAAGTTGCCTCTGCGCAAGGTCGGGTAGGGCCGAACCCTTCCGGCCCGGGAAGCAGCACTAAGGAGAAAAACGATGGCCATGACTCTTGCGGAAAAGATTCTGGCCCGGGCCTCCGGCCGGGAAACGGTCGCGCCTGATGAGATCGTAGTGGCGGTTGTGGATCTGGCCATGTCCCACGAGAACGCCGACCTGGTGCGGAACGGCGCCTTTGCCACCGGCATAGGCGCCACGGAAATGGCCGGCGTCTGGACCGAAGGTCGGCTGTGGTTCAAGATTCCTTCCACCATCCGGATTGAGGTCGCGGGCGAACTGCGGCCTTGGGTCTCAGCCAAGGATTTGATCCTGTTCATCGTCGGCCGGCTTGGCGCGGACGGCGCCGACTACCGTGCCGTCGAGTTCGATGGACCCGTCATTCGCCGGATGACGGTGGCCTCGCGCATGGTACTGGCCAACCTGGCGATGGAAATGGGCGCCAAGGTTGCTTTCACGCCGGTTGACGAAACCCTGTGCGCTTATCTCGCCGAGCGCGCCGGCGAGCGCCTCGTCCCGGGCGATCGGTATGCCCCCGACCCCGGCGCCGGCTACGAGCGGATGCTGGAGATTGACGCCGGAGCGGCGCTGGACGAGCCGCAGGTCGCCTGCCCCCACGCAGTGGACAATGTGAAGCCGCTTTCCGCGCTGGGTGAAGTGCCGGTCGATCAGGCCGTGGTGGGCAGCTGCACAAACGGACGCCTCGAAGACCTTGCCGTCGCCGCCCGGGTGCTGGAAGGTCGGCGCGTGCATCCGCGCACGCGGCTGCTCGTGATCCCCGCCTCGCAGCAAATTTACCGGGAGGCGATGCGGCTCGGGTACCTCGAGACCTTCATCGCCGCCGGCGCCATGGTGAATCCGCCGGGATGCGGGCCGTGCGTCGGCGGGCATCAGGGAATCCTGGCTGCCGGGGAAGCTTGTATTTCTACTACCAACAGGAACTTCATCGGCCGGATGGGCAGCAAGGATTCTCAAGTCTACCTGGCTTCTCCGGCCGTCGTGGCCGCTTCGGCCGTGGCCGGCCGCATCGTTCACCCGGAAACCATTTGTGAGGAGACAGCCCATGAGCGAGAACTCTCTCCGGCTGCGCGGTAAGGTCGCCGCGGTGCTGGGCGACAACGTGAACACCGACCTGATCTACCCCGGGCGGTTCCTAAACATCACCGACCGCGCAATGACCGCCGAGCATCTGTTCGAGTTGGCCTGCCCCGACCTCCGCGGGCAGATCCGCCCGGGCGATTTCCTGGTCGCGGGGAAGAACTTCGGGTGCGGATCGAGCCGTGAGCAGGCTACTGCGGCGGTGAAATACGCCGGCGTGGGGGCTGTAATCGCCGCTTCCTTTGCGCGGATTTTTTACCGTAACTCGATTAACCTCGGCCTGCCTCTGGTTGTCTCGAAGCCGGCCCTTTCCAAGCTGCGCCCCGGCGACAAGACGGAAATCGATCTGGCGGCCGGGATCATCCGGAACCTCACGACCGGAGAATCGATCGAGGCCGCGCCGCTCGACCCGCGGGCCGTCGAGTTGCTCGAAGCCGGAGGCTTGATCCCCTACCTGCGCCAGAAGCACGCGGCTTAACCGGAGGAACCGATGCGCAAGTACCGCATAGCTTGGTTGCCGGGCGACGGTATCGGTCCAGAGGTGTGCGAGGCGGCCCGGACCGTGCTCGACGCCATCGAGTTTCCCGCCGAGTACATCCCAGGCGACATCGGATGGCAGTTCTGGAAGAAGGAAGGCGACGCCTTGCCGGCGCGCACGGTGGAGCTGCTCCGCTCGACGGACTGCGCGCTGTTCGGCGCCATCACCTCCAAGCCGGCCGCCGACGCGAACCGCGCGCTGGCGCCGGAGCTTCAGGGCCGCGGCTTCAGTTATCGGAGCCCTATCGTGCGCATGCGGCAGTTGCTCGACCTCTACATCTGCCTGCGGCCCATAAGGGCCTTCCCTGGCAACCCGCTCAACTACCACGACAGCATCGACCTCGTCGTCTTTCGGGAAAACACGGAGGGCATGTACATTGGCGTGGAATTCTGTCCCGTTCCAGAAAGCTTCTACCGCGAGCCGCCCATGGGCCGAATCCCGCCCGACGCGGCCATCTCCGTGCGCTCGATTACTCGGGAAGGTTCCCGCCGCATCGTGAAAGCGGCGTTTGATTACGCGGTCCGCCATCGCCGCCGCAAGGTGACCGCCGTACACAAGGCCAACGTGCTGCGCTCCACCTGTGGGCTGTTTCTGGAGACAGCGCAAGACGTCGCCTCTCATTACCCGCAGATCGCATTCGACGCCGCCAACGTGGACGCCATTTGCATGTGGCTGCTCAAGAACCCCCAGAACTACGACGTGATTGTCACCACTAACTTGTTCGGGGACATCCTCTCCGATCTTTGCGCGCAACTGGTCGGCGGGATGGGGTTCGCCTACAGCGGCAACATCGGCGACGGCTACGCGGTCTTCGAGCCCACCCACGGCTCGGCCCCGAAATACGCTGGCCGGAACAAGGTGAACCCGCTGGCCACGATCCTGGCGGCCAAGATGATGCTGGAGTGGCTGGGGGAAACGCACAAGGCGATGGAAATCGAGCAGGCTGTGGCCGATGTGATCGCCCGTGGCGGGGTCCGCACCTACGACATGGGCGGGAGCGCAACCACTCTGGAAATGGCCCGCGCCGTCGCCCAGGCGCTACGCTTCTCTCACGTTGTAGCGAAATAGCCCACCGGCGTGCCGCTTGCCAGGATCCGGAAGGACTGGCGGTCAGAAAGCCTGTCGCTCACAAAATCCATCGACCACCACTGGTTGGTACCGGTGGCCGGTGTTGTCTCCTACACCAATCCTACGGCTGTCAGTTTGAAGAACGGCCGGCGCGCGTCACATCTCCTGCAAGTTTCACCATTTCCGCGACTAGCACATCGCCCACGTCTTCTCGAAAGCGGAATTCTCCGTTGATCCAGGGTGTGAGATAGGCAGGATAACTAAGCCCCTTCTGCTCGTCAACAACATATCTGTCGGCAGATGGTATATATCCTACGTAATCGTTGGTGTAGCCTGTGACTATTACTTTATAATGTTTTATTAACTCTGCCGTTTTTTGCCCAAAAACCAGGAACGTCTCGCCCGGATTGGCCGCAATGACGACATCGCCCAAGAGTCCGACCTGCACTTCAGAGACTTTCTCCGTAAGCGGAGGTCGATGAAAGCGCTCCAGAACCGCCCGTGCGCTATCACGCCGATATTCAAGCTCCCGTCTGAGTCTTTCCGGAAGATCCGGGTACTTCAGCAAGCCTTCCGCTGTCTGCATGCGGTCCATGACCATCGCCTTGTCCGGAGGCTCCAACGGCAAAGCAATGCGTCGCGCATCCATGTGAATGGCATGAACCTCCACTGCCGACGCCTTCTCGAGAGCTACTCGAATATCACCAGCCAGAAGATTCGCCAGCATCTCAAGCTTCTGCAACGACTCGTCTTGTGGCATGTGGGCATACACTGGATTGATGTCTCCACACGACCCTTGCAGGAAAATTCCGATCGCCCCCGGGTGGTCGTTCATCACCATATTTACCGATACGCCAGTCAAATCCCCTGTGAAGAGGCGTGTTCTCTCAGACATGACCACAGAGTGAACGCTATAGTTTGCAATAAAGCCAGCTAATTCGCTGGAAGGTCCCGTAAACTTCAGCACGCGGACATAGGGATCGACCGGGCCGTCTTTGTACTCACGGTTTCGCGCAACCCCTTCAACCGCCGCTTGCCCATAGGACACCGTCACTGGCTGGAGTTTTCGCGAAGCCGCAATCACGGCGCTCGCGATCCTGAGGTGGACTTCGCTGAGGTACTTAGCGTCCGGTTTTCCAACCCCAATCCAGTTTGCGACCACAGGCGCCGAGTGGGAATGCGTCGTCCCGACCATTACGCGCTGGCCGGGGATGCCCGTTTCTTTTTCCACTTCGCGCCGCACTTTTTCTGTTACCTCCAGGCTGATTCCGCCCAAGTCGCAGCCCACCATCGCCATCCGTTTGCCGTTTAGCTCGAATACCGCTGCGCGGGCCAATATAGGGTCGTGTACAGCGTCTCCGGTTCTACCCAGGTTGTAACCGAAGCCGCCCATTTCCACTCCCAGCGGGGGGGTTAAGTCGGCCGTAGCAAAACCTGCGCGCAATCCATCGGGAAACGCAAATCCCGGGATACCCAAGACTAAGCCCAGGACAAGTACGCGTGAGAAGAATGAAAATGAGGTCTGCCACATTGTTCTTTTCTCTCCAAACGGAGTCTCCCCACCATCAAGACTCGCTGAAGTCGACCATGGCTGGAGCAGTTCGAAAGCCGCGGGTCTTGACGGCGTCGTAAGCGATCCCGACCAGGAACCACAGCGCTCCCATCACTTTCGCGGGCGTGGGGAGGCTTAGCCAAATGATCAAGCAAAAGAGAAAGCCAAGCGCGGGCGTCAGAGCATCCCACAGCAGTCGCTTGTCCCGCGAGCCATTCCGAAAATAGAACTGCCGGATCACCGACGCATTTACGCCCATGAAAGCAAGGAAAGCGCCGAAGTTGATCAGCTCGGCGGTCCGCTCGTAGTTTAATCTCAGGGCGCCGAGAAACGCGAACAATCCGACGAGCAGAATGCTGTAAGTCGGAGTGTTCCTCTTCGGGTCGAGGTAGGCGAATACGCGGCGCGGCAGCACATTATCCCGCCCCATGCCGAAAAGAAGCCGCGAGACTCCCGCCTGCGCGCTCAGACCCGCCCCCAAACTAGCGAGAATCAGGATGCCCGCCACGGCGTGGAAGAGCCACGCTCCGGCCACGAGCCGCGTGACGTCCATGAAGGCCGTCTCGACCTCCGGGAAGGTGGTGAAATCCGGCCACACCCTCTGGGCCAGATAGATCTGCAAGCCGCCGAAAATCCCGGTGAACAGGCAAACGAAAACGGTGGCCAGCAATACGTTGCGCCGGGGATTCTCGACGTCCTCGGCCAGGGTGGTCACCCCGTCAAATCCACCGTAGGTAAGAGCGGCCAGGGAGGTGCCGGTGGCGATGGAAGCGAGGTGGAACTTGGATGGGTCATAAAAGGGCGCTGTGGAAAAGAGGCCCGGCCAGCCCTGCTGATGAAAGAGCATCCGCACCGCCAGGACCATGAATGCGATGATCACCGTGGACATGACGACGAGAAGGACCAGGTTGGTGTTCACCGTGGCCCGAATACCCCGCAGATTGACCACGGTCATGGCGCCGGCGAAGAGCGCCGCCCAGACGGCGTAGGGAATTTGCGGTACGAGCCGGTGGACCGTAAGCGCACCGTAAATCGTGCAAAGGAGCGGCACCAGGAGGTAATCCAGAAACATCGCCCAGCCAGCCAGGAAGCCCAGATGCGGATTCAGCCCGCGGCCGACGTAGGTGTAAGCGGAGCCCGCGGCAGGGTAAAGGGCCGCCATGCGCCCGTAGCTGAAGGCGGTCAACGTCATGGCCACCATGGCGAGAAGGATGGTGGTTACGGCATGCCCTTGGGAAAGCTTCTGCGCTACGCCAAAAAGCGGCACCGGCGCGATCGGCATGATGAGGACGATGCCGTAAAGAATGAGGTCCCAGAGCGTCAGGACCCGCCGCAGGTGCGGCACGGCATTGGTCGATTTTGCGGCGGATGCAGCCGGCGTTTGCCCCAAACAAACCTCCTGAAGCCGCGATCAGAGCATACACTAAACCGGCTTCAGACGCCGAGCCGGCCACTAGCCTTCGTCAGGCCGCTGGCGCCGGGCCGTATATCTCTTTGATCAGCTTTTCGAGATACGCTTTGGACGCTTGAATGTCCGCCGCCTGTTGGGGGCCTTCGCTCTCTCTCTCAATCGTGATCGCCCCGCTGTAGCCGAGCTGTTTGAGGCGGTGGATGATTTTGGGGAAGTCCACCTTTCCGCGGCCGATGGGGACTTCTTCTCCGAGACGCCTGGGGTCGGTGGGAAACAGCCCGTCTTTGGCATGGAGCCCGCGAACATATTTCCCGATGACGTCGAGGGCGTCCACGGGATTGCCCTTGCCGTAGAGGATCAGGTTGGCCGTGTCCAGGTTGACGGCCAGGTTGTCCAGGCCGACATCGTGAAAGGTCCGCAGCAGAGTGATGGGCGTCTCTTGTCCGGTCTCACAGAGAACGATCTGCCCGTTCTTTTTGCAATAGGCCGCTACCTCCCGGACCGCCGCCACGACTTCCTTGTAAACCGGGTCATTGGGATTTTCCGGAATGAAGCCGCAATGGGTATGAATGGCCGGGATGCCACACTTACTGGCCAAGTCCGAGGCCCGCTTGAGGCTGTCGATGCGCGCCCTTCGCAACTCCCGCGGCACCAGCCCGATGGTGAGCGGGCCGTCATAAAAGTCCCACACCATTCGGCCGGGGCCCAAATCGAGCAGGGCTGTGGCCTCGACGCCGTGGCGCTCCAGCGCGGTTGTCAGTGGTCCTGCACGATCGGGCGAGGGCTCGTCGAAGCCCACCTGGCAGGTGGAGAAGCCGAGCTGGCGGACACTAGCAATCACGCTGTCGGGATCCTGGTTTTTCTTTACCCAGACCACTACTCCCAGGCGGACGCTTTTGCCCGAGCGGGGTGCCTGCCCAGCGGCCAGGAACGGCGCGGCGCCCGCCGCTGCTGTCATTTGAAGGAAGTCCCGCCGACCAAAGGAATCCATTGGTGGTCTCCTTTTTGTGCCTGAGGGGCAAAGGCCGCCGAACTATGTCCTGGCCAGCTCCGCGCCATGCTTCTGGATCTTCGCTATCGCCTCAAC
>JACQDG010000078.1 GCA_016201185.1 Acidobacteriota bacterium
CATGGGATGGGCGTCGTAGTGGAACCCATCCATGAACTTCTTGATGTTCTCGTGGATCATGGTGTGGTAAGTGACCTGGTGCACCCACTCTTTCATCTGTTCGGCCGTCGGCAGTTCGCCGAACAATAGCAGGTAGGCCACCTCGAGGAAGTTGCATTTTTCCGCCAGCACCTCGACGGGATAGCCCCGATAGCGCAGAATACCGCGGTCGCCGTCGATGAACGTGATGGAGCTCTGGCAGGAGGCTGTGTTCAGGAAGGCAGGATCGTAGCTCATCACCCCGAAATCATCGGGGCCGGCCTTGATTTTCCGCAAATCCATCGCTCGGACAGCGCCCCGGTGAAGAGGGACCGTCGCGGTCACATTTGTCCGGTTATCTGTAATAGTGAGGGTTTCTTTCTCCATGAGAATTTTCTCCTTAAGACGCAGCTTCCACGTATCGGCCAAGCAGCCCGCGGACGCAGCGCGTCAGTGCGATCGACCCGACCGCTTCCCATTCTTATAAGCATGAGGAGTTCCAGAACGCAGCGCTGTCGAAACAGAAGGACTTAGGGGCGAGACCTCGCTGAGAGACTCGCCGGCAGGCTCATTTGGCTTTGGCTGTGCGCCAAAGCGCGCAGAGGAACTGAAGTGGCGGCCGCCGCCTCAGCGCAGAATTCAGGTTGCCCGCAGCGTGAAGCTGCCCAGGTAGGCGGTAATGCCCGGCTCGCTCTCCCACCACTGGCGTGCGAAGCTCCCTCCCGAGTACTTGTAATAGAGTGTGGCGCCGAGAATCGGCTCCGCCACCGGCACGAAAGGCTGATACCACAGCCGTGAGCCGGGATGCGCGTCCTCCGGCAAGCGGGCTTTGCGGATTTCCACCCGCACCGTGTTGCCAACGCCGACGACCGCCCCCTCATTCTCCCGCTCGAAGCTGATGGGGGCGCTCTCGACGCCGGTGATTTCACCCAGCCCTTCGCGAAACTGCTCCCGGAACAGATCAAGCACCGCCTGCTGCTGCGCTACCGAAGTGATCCCATCCAGATAAAGGACGCTCTTCCGCGGCGTCGCTGCCAGGCTCAAGCTTTGCTCTCCCACAACGACCGCCACCACCTTGACGCCGGCTAGCGACAATCCGCGAAAGCCGCCTTCCTTGATGCCCCAGGCGAGGATCGCCTCTTTGCCAACCGTCACCTGCTCGCCCGAGTACAGACAGCCGCAGGTGTAGACGTGGTTAGAGCGGGCTTCCACATAGTCGCCCATTATAGCCGCCGGCATCTCTGCCCGCAGGCCCGCGCCCGCCAGCAAAATGACCATTGCCAGAATTTTGCGTTTCATGGCTCTTACCTCCCTTCTTTCTCTTTAAGCTGAGGCCCAGTTGGTGCGCTCTATGATGGTGTGGGGCTCGTAGGTCCGCCCGCGGGCCAACCGTTTCTCTTCTCGCTTGCTGGTCCACAGCAGCACCGGCCCGAACAGCGCCGCCGCCACGCGCGTCAGGCCACCGAATTCCTTTTCGATTTCCCGCCGCAGGGCATGGACCTGCTTGCTCACGGCCTCGTTCGTCTTCTTCAAGCGCCACTCCATGGCCCACAGACAGGCGTTGTAAGCGCTCTTCAGCGCCCGGACTTCCCACTCGAACCGCTCCCGGATGCGGGGGTCGGGGTGGTCCTTGTAACGCTTCCAGCCTTCGAGCGTGGTGCGGCAGATGCGAAACAGGCTCGGCCCATTGCGCTCGAAGTCGCGCCAGAAGGCCCAGTCCAGAAACTTCTTGGAATCGTCGCGGGAGATGGCGGCGTGCCGGAAATTGAACTTGTATTGGCCGTGGATGTCGGCCAGATCCACGTCGAGCAGCTTGCCCTGCTCGGCCATCTCTTGATAGAGCGGCGTGCCCGGCACCGGCGTGTAGAGCATGAACTGATGAAAATCGGTCTCGTGGGCCACGGCGTGCTCGATCTCCGGGACGATGTTGTCCGGGGTGTGGTGCTCCAGGCCCACGATCGTCGAGCCCAGCACCTTGATGCCGTGCTGTCGCAGTTCGTGCGCCAGTTGCAGCGTGTCGGTCCCTTTGAGCTTGGCGTAGCCGGCGCGCGGCGACTCCAGCCCCATCCAGATCCAGGAAACCCCGAGCTCGACCAGTTCCTCCATGGCGTACTTGCTGATGGCGTTGGCCGAGGAGAACACGTACAAGGCCCAGCTCTTGCCGTTCTCCTTCATCCGGTCTAGCAGCTCGATGGCCCGCTTCCGGTGGAGCAGGAAATTCTCGTCCATCATGAAGAAGGAGCGGACCTTCATCGCCGACTCCATCTCGTTCATCACGCGGAACAGCTCGTCGCCGGTGTCATAGAAATTCTGAAACTTTCCTTTGCCCCCGAAGAAGGACGAGGTGGTGCAGAAGTTGCAGCCCAGGGGGCAGCCCACCGAAGGAATGATGGTGGCCGCCGTGGTGTGGGCGGGGGTGGGGACGCGGATGCCCATCGCCCGCATCCCAAAGCTCGAAAAGATGTGCGGATGGCGGATCGGCGCTGTCTCGTCCTCCCCTAGGTAGCGGCGCATCCAGGAGATGCCCTCGCCGCGGACGATGTGGTCGGCGTCGATCATGTGCTCCAGACCCGGAATGGCCGCTACGTGGCCGCCCACCACGATCACCGACTGCGGCGAGAGCTGCCGCACCAAGCGGCACATCTCTCGCACCTTTCCCACGTTCATGATGATCGAGGAGATCCCTACAATGTCGTAGTGATGACTTGTCAGCTCCCGGGCAAACACCTCCCTTGTGGGAAAGTCCAGTACGGTGCAGGGAGCGGAGATATTCTCCTGGATCATCATGATGCCCCAGGAGCGGTGGTGCATGCGTAGGGAAAACGACCCCTGGGCCTTTGTCACCTGGTTGTGATAGAGCTCCATGGGGTTGATGACGCGGCTGCCGAATTCGTCGTCCTGCGCGTAGGGGCCGAAAACGGAAGTGAGTAGAATGCGGGCGGCGGCGCCCTTAGGATGGCGGATGGTCACGATTTAGTTAGGCCCAGGGCGGACAGCTGGCTGGGGCTCACGGGCAGGCAAGCGTGGCTGGCGTCCAGAAGTCTGTCGGTGCACTCCCGTCCCAGTGCGGTCCAAAAACTACGGTATATAAGCAGCGCTCGCCGGGACAATGAGCTGGAAGGCTCATTTCTATGATGCAAATGCATCAGGCTCCAGCCTCCTTTACTCGCACGGCATGGCGCCACAACAGAACTTCTCTACGGCCGGCTTCTCGGGCTGCTGCGGTGCGACCAGATCCCGGGCCGGCGCGATCCCGAGGATCGCTCGCTCACAAGGAATGAACCTGGCGAAGACATCGGCGAGGGCCGAGTAGAAGCCCCTCGGAGAGGCGCGCCGTAAAAGCTCGGCGAACGCCGGAACCCACCAGGCCAGATGGGCTTCGAAGAATTTTTTCTGGGCGTCGCGGCACAGCGGCGCTTTTTCCTGCAACGCCGGTTCTTCTGCCACCGCGGCGGCCAGCTCTCTTTCGATCAGGTGGGCCATGAATTCGAGTTCCACCGAGATGTGGTCCTGGCGCTCGGGCTCGGCCCGGTCCTGCTCCAGCCCGAAGGCCCGGTAGAAGCCCGCAATGTCGGCCAGTTCCTGTGTCCGGTAGAAAGTCAGCGCAGAGCGGCAGTATTCGGTCTCGTAAGGGGGCGCCGCCTTGCCGACCAGCAGCCCAAAGATCTCCTGGTGGCCCCGGGCCAGCTCCTCGCGCGGCTCCGAGAGCTCCTCCACCACCGGCAGCAGGTCCAGTTGCCGGGGCGACTGCTCGCCGGGGACCAGCGCAATGTTTTCCGGCGCTTCGGAAGCCAGCAGGTCGGCGGCGGCAAGCACAACGGTCTGCATCTTGCGATTCCGCGCCAGAGCAAAATGCTCCCGCGCAGGATCGGCCAAAGCGGCCGCCAGAAACGAATAGACATGACCGCGGGCCACCGCCTGGGCTTCGTCAACCGTGGGATGGAGGGTCGAAGGCTGCATGGACTTTCTCCTATCAGATGGAATTCAGGTGCTGAGACGGGCGCTCGAAGGTCGGCTCCTCCACCGTCGTGCGGACCACCTCCCGCCCGGATTTGTTGTAGCCGATCACGGTGTCGTTGAAGATCTCCAGCTTCTTGGCCTGGCCCGACGGCAGGGTCACCTCCATCTCGGCTACCTTGGGGCCTTTTTCGATTTTGAACTGGAACAGGATCTGCCTCTGGGCCCGGAATAGCTGCAATACGGCCAGCAGTTCGCGGTCCGGATAGACGTACTGCTCGATGGCGTGCTGGACACCGGGGCCGAACATCTGTTCCAGATAGGCCCGCGGCACCCAACGCGGCGGAATGTAGTAGCCGTTGGGCTCCGTGCCGAACTGGGGATAGAGCGGCAGGGCGACATGCCGCTCACGGATCAAGAAATAGAGTGGATTTTCCGGTTCCACGGCCCATTGGCCGTCTTTGGCGACGTGGATCAGTCCTTGCAGGCGAATCTTGCCCACGCAGGCCGACATGCACCGCGTTTCCATCGGTTCCCCGTCGGAGGTCAATGTTTCGTCCCTGCCTTCGAGGCGCGGGTAGCACCCCACACACTTTTCGCCCACCCGTGAGACGGGTTGATA
>JACQDG010000067.1 GCA_016201185.1 Acidobacteriota bacterium
GCGGCGATCAGCAGGACGGCATCGGCCCCGTGCGCCGCGGCCTCCCAGAGATGATAACGGTCGAGCGTAAAGTCCTTGCGCAGAACGGGCAGACGGGTAGCTTCGCGGGCCTGCCGCAGATGATCGAGAGAGCCCTCGAAAAACTGCTCGTCGGTGAGGACCGAGAGGGCCGCGGCCCCCGCCTCCTCATAACGGCGCGCCAGTGAGGCGGGATCGAACTGCTCGGCGATGCGGCCGCTCGAGGGCGAAGCGCGTTTGATCTCAGCGATGATGGCGGGGCTGTGGTGCTCGAGCGCGCGGCGAAACCCGCGGCGCGATGCCTGGGGGTGCTTTTCCAGCTGCTCGAGCGGCGTCCGGGCACGGTGCAGCAACAGCTCGGCCCGCTTACGAACGACGATCTGATCTAGTATGAACAGTTCCGACGCGCGCGCCATCGCCCCTCGATTCGGGTGAGATGAGTCGTGTTTGATCCTAGCGCAGGTGGCTAAGTGCGCGCTACAAGCGCGGGCCGGGCGCCCGGCGTTCGCGCCGTCGGGTCGTTTGGTAGTGCGCTAGATTTAGCGCACTACCGGTCGTTTCAGCCCCGCTGCCAGTAGAGTAGACTGTATACCTATGGGTAAATTTCAGGAAATCGTGGAAGCCGAAGGACACCTGATCGATTCGCACGTGATGGAGATGGTCTTCGACAAAGTGGTGGAGCACCAGGGCAGCTTCCTGGTGGAGGAGTTTCGCGTCGGCCGGACCAACAACGACCCCTCCTACATGCGGATGCGGGTGGAGACGCCGACGGCCCAGGCCATGGCGCGGCTGCTCGAGGACCTGTTGGGCATCGGCTGCTCGCCGGTCTCCAAGGAGGACGTCCTGGTGCGTGCCGTGGAGCGGGACTGCTGCGCGCCGGAGGATTTCTATTCCACCACCAACCACCGGACCCAGGTGCGGGTGAGCGGGGCGTGGCTCGAAGTACAAAACCAGCGGATGGATGCCCTGGTGGTGCTCGAGGATGGGCGGGCGGCGTGCCGTAAGCTGCGGGACTTGAAAGCCGGGGACGGGGTCGTGTGTGGACAGCGCGGGATCCGGGTGATTCCGGAGTCGAAGGAACGCGACCGGCTGGCTTTCGCCTTTATGGCGAACGGCATTTCTTCGGAACGCCAGGTGGAAACGGCAGTGCGCCAGACGGCGACCCTGATCCGGCAGGTGATGGAACAAGGCCAGCAGGTGGTGGTGGTAGCGGGCCCGGTCGTGGTGCACACCGGAGGCGGAGCGGCGCTGGCAGAACTGATTCGCTCCGGGTTCGTGCATGCTTTGCTCAGCGGCAACGCTCTGGGGGTGCACGACGCGGAATCGGCGCTGCACGGCACTTCGCTGGGCGTCCGGCTTACCGACGGCCGGCCGGAGGAGCACGGCCACCGCAACCACATGCGCGCCATCAACGCTATTTTTCACTGCGGGGGCGTCAGGCAGGCGGTGGAGTGCGGCCGTTTGCGCTCCGGGATTCTTTACGAGTGCGTGCAGAACAACGTGCCTTTTGTCCTGGCCGGCAGCCTGCGCGATGACGGCCCGCTGCCGGATACCATCACCGACATGAACGCCGCCCAGGATGCCTACCAGGAACACTTACACGGTGCGGGCCTGGTGCTGTGCCTGGGCTCTATGCTGCACTCCATCGCGACCGGGAACATGCTGCCCTCCTGGGTCAAGATCGTGTGCGTGGACATCAACCCGGCGGTGGCCACCAAGGTCTCCGACCGGGGAACCGGTCAGGCGGTGGGCGTGGTGACCGACGTGGGACTGTTTCTGGACCTGCTGGCGAAGTGCCTTTGCCCGGAGTGGAAAAAGTGAGGCCGACGCGGCGGCCAGCCCGGTTTTTCTAGGCGCTCATTTAGCCTGGGAGCGCTTGCTCATACGCTCGAAAAGCTCGCCGAGGGGAACGCCCAGGAGCATGAAAACGATGAAGACGGGCATGGCCTTGTCACCGGGCATCTTGAGCAAATGTGTGACCACCAGCGCCGCCAGGGTCATGCCGATGATAGACCAGAAGGTAGGAAGAGGGGTGTCGCGTTGCATGCCAGCCACAAGACCATTATCCCATCCTTCATACCCCGGTGGAGCCAAAGCCGCCGACGCCCCGGGCTGAACCGCTCAGGGCCGGCTCGAGTTTCCACTCGACCGCCGCGTAGGAGCCGATGATTAGCTGGGCGATGCGGTCTCCGGGGCCGATGCGGAATTCCGCCTTGCCGTGGTTGATCATGAGGACGCGGACCTCGCCGCGGTAGCCGGGGTCGATGGTTCCGGGGGAGTTCAGCAGCGTGACGCCGTGACGCAGGGCCAGGCCGCTGCGGGGGCGAACCTGCCCCTCGTAACCTGGCGGTATTTCTAGTATCAATCCGGTGCCGACCGTGGCCCATTCGCCGGGAGCCAGGCAGACCTCCTCGGCGGCGAACAAATCCATGCCGGCTTCTTCGAGGGGACTGTGAGCGCAATGCGGCAGCTGTGCCTGGGGGTGCAAGGTGGTGACGGCGATAGTAATGGAGTCCATGGCGCTAGTTTCTCACGGACGGCGGGGAGGGATGCAGGCCCGGTTGTTATAATCCACCCGATGCCGGAAAACTCTCCTCAGCGGGTGGTTGTGGTGTCCCCCATGCCTCCGGAAAAGTCTGCTTACGCGCTGGCCCGCTACAGCCGCTCGCCGGACTCCATTTTCCAGAGCCTGGAGTGGGTGCGTGGGCACGACTCGCAATCCTTTTTGGAGCACTACTATTTTCAGTACGGGCACGCTTCGATCGCCGACCTGGGCCACACCATTTTTTGCTTCGAGGGCATTTCCGAGCTGGCCGCTATCGAAATCGAGGACGAGCCGCTGTGGGACGGCCAGGCCAAGTCCAGCCGCTACCAGGATTTCTCGCCCGGCGGAGCGATCACGCCGCCGGAAATCGCCGGCACGGACGCCGAAGCCGGCTACGCCGCCGCGGCGCAGGCGCTCGTCGCAAGCTATCTGGAGCTGCACAAGAAGGCTCTTGACTACTTGATGGAGCGCCATCCGCGGCCCGAGGCGATGAAGCCGGAGCCTTACCGGCGGGCCCTGGCCGCGCGGGCCTACGATGTGGCGCGATACCTGCTGTTTCTGGGAATCCCAACGAATATCGGGCAAGTGACCAGCATCCGGACGCTCGAAAAGCAGATGCGGCGGCTGGGGGCGAGCCCTTACGCAGAAGTCCGGGAGATTCGCGCGGAGATGGCCGCAGCCTGCGCCGCGCCGCCGGCCTGCGTCTGGGACCCGGCGGGAGCGCAGGAGCCGCTGGCGCCGACGCTGGCCCGCCACGCCGATCCGGACCTCTATTCCCAGCAGGCCCGGCGTAATACGGCCGCCTGGGCGGCGGACAATTTTCCCGCGAAGCCCGAGCCGGCCCCGGTTTCAGTGGACCTGGTGCGTCCTACCGATACCGTGGAGGAAATCGTGGCCACGCTGCTGTATGCGGTCACTTGCCTGCCGTTTCGGGCCGTCTACGATCAGGTATCTGGGTGGAGCGCGGCACGGAAGCGGGAAGTGATCGATGTGGCCTTACAAGGCCGTCCCGGGCACGAAGAGCTGCTCCGGGAGTTTCGCAGCGGTTACGCGTTTGTCTTCGACATTGTGGCCGACATCGGCGCTTACCGCGACCTGCACCGCCATCGTCGCTGCCAACAGATTCGCCAGGATTACACGGCTGAATTGGGCGAGGAAACGCCGAACCTCGTGCGCGAAGCAGGGCTGGAACAGATCTACCGGCAAGCCCTCGATGCGTCCCGCATCGCCCGCGATGAGGTAGCGGCCGCTTCACCCCTCGCCGCCCACTACCTGCTCCCCTTTGCCAGCCGCGCGCGCTTCCTGTTCAAGATGGATTTTGCCGAGGCGGAGTATATCGCCCGGGTGCGCTCCGGCGTCAAGGGGCACTTCTCCTATCGTGACATTGCCTGGAAGATACGGGAAAAAATGCTCGAAGCAGAGCCGGAACTGGGCCGGCTGATGGAAGCGACCCCGCCCTGGGTCGAGGACACGCTAAAGCGATGATCGGCCGCACACTGGCGCACTACGAGGTCCTGGAGAAAATCGGGGCCGGTGGTATGGGCGAGGTCTACCGCGCGCGGGACACCAAGCTGGGCCGCGACGTAGCCATCAAGATCCTGCCGCAGGCCTTCGCGCAGGATTCCGAGCGGCTGGCGCGCTTCGAGCGCGAGGCGCGTATGTTGGCCTCGCTCAATCACCCCAACATTGCTGCGATCTATGGCCTGGAGGAAGCCGATGGCTTGCGCTTCCTGGTGCTGGAGCTGGTTCCGGGAGAAACGCTCGCCGAACGGCTGGCGGCCGGGCGGCCCGGGATAAAAGAGGTTTTGCAGATCTGCCACCAGATGGTTGAGGCGCTGGAGGAGGCCCACGGCAAGGGGATCGTTCATCGCGACCTGAAGCCGGCCAACGTGAAGATCACGCCGGAAGGGAAAGTCAAGGTGCTGGACTTTGGCCTGGCCAAGGCGTTTTCCGAAGATCCGGCGGCCACCGATCCGGCGCGCTCGCCGACCGTGACAGTAGGGGCCACGCGGGAAGGAGTGATCCTCGGCACCGCCGCTTACATGAGCCCGGAGCAGGCGCGGGGCAAAGCGCTCGACAAGCGCACGGATATCTGGTCCTTCGGCTGCGTGTTATATGAAATGCTCGCGGGCCGGCAGGCCTTTGGCGGAGAGTCGATTTCAGACAGCATGGCGGCGATCCTGAGAGGCGAGCCGGACTGGAGCAAATTTCCTGCCGGAACGCCGTCCAGCGTGCAAACCATGCTGCGCCGCTGCCTCCAGAAAGAACCCAAACAGCGCCTGCACGACATCGCCGACGCGCGCATTGAGATCGAGGAGGCGCTGGCCGCGCCCGCGGTCACCGCTTCCCCGCGCCCCCCCCTCTCCCCGTCCAGGCGTCTCCTTATCGCCGTGGTGCTCATCCTGCCGGTGGCTTTTGCCGGGGGAATGTGGTGGCACGGCTTGCGCACACCGCCTGCCATCCAGTGGTCCGGCGAGTTGCTGGGCGGTTCCACCATTGCCATGGCTCCCCGCATCTCGCCCGACGGCCAACTGCACCGCTCCGTTGAAGTGCCCCGCGGCATCTTCAGCGTTCCCGTCCTGGGCGGGGAAGAGCGCCTTGTCCTGGAGGATGCCCAAAACCCGCAGGCCCTGCCGGACGGGAGCCTCCTGATCGCTCGAATCAATCCCGAAAGAAAGATGCAGCTTTACCGCTTTTGGCCAGAGACGGGGCGGCTCGAAGCCCTGGGAGCTCTGCTTTTCCAGGGACCCACCAATGTGGCGGTGCGCCCTTTCCCGGATGGGAAGGACGCCGTCTTTTTCGGGAAGCTGCTCCAGGCTCAGTCCGATTCCCTGGACCACTTGTATGCCATCGATCTCGCCTCCGGACGCACACGCCGCCTGGCTCCGGGACTCTCCATTGCTCTGCCCTCGGCCGCATTCCCCCTTGCCGTAGAATCGCGGGGCCCTTCGGTTCTGATCGATCTTCCCGCTGGGAGCCTGCATCGGATCGTAGCCATCCCGCGAGACGGTTCGGATTCCGTGCGGACGCTGATCACCTTGACCATAGCGCCTTGGTATATGGACACGGGTCCCGATGGAAGTCTGTACTTGGACCAGGTGGACCGCACGGCGGAGTTCCTTCGCTTCTCTGTTTCCGGAGGCGTCCCGGAACGCGTCGCCAGTTCTGCCACCGGCGGGGACCTAGCCCTTCCGCTCCCTGACGGGCGGGTGTTGTTGCTGTCCCGGCCGGCAGGGCGAGAACGGCTGCTTGTAGTGATGCCGGGCAAGGATCCAATACCCTTCCTGGATACCAGCGAGGAGACGGCCCTTCCGGGGAGCCTGGTTGGAGACCGCGAGGTCGCGTTTCTAATCGGCCCTCCTGCGGATCGAACCATTGCCATTGCGTCGATCGCTGACGGCCGGATTGTCCGCCGGCTCAAGGGCCCTAAAAGCGGCACGATCGAGAGCCTCGCGGCTTCGCCGGACGGAAAGACCCTGTACTACGCAGCCGCCGGGACGATCTGGGCGATTCCCTCAACCGGCGGCGAGCCCCGCAAGATGCACGCGGGGGACTCGGTCGCGGTCGACCCTCGCGGCCAGGGGTTGATCATCAAGCTGAACGAGGAGGACGGCGTCCGGCTGGTGCGGGTCCCTGTCGGGGGTGGGCCGGAGAAAGCTATTCCATTTCACAGTGAATTTCGCCTGACCCCGCCTCCCCTGGCCCCCAACGCCGTTGGCAAAGACGGACGGATCGTCGTGCAGGTGGCGTCCAAAGATTCCTGGTTTTGGTCGTCGGCGGTGCTCAACCCGCAGACGGGGAATGTGCAAAGAGTGCCCCTGGCCTACGAAGGTGATTTCCCCTCTCCCGGGTGGGCCCCGGATGGCCGCATCGTCAGTATGGCCCTTCCCTTAAGGGCCTCCATCTGGCGCTTCCGGTCGGCAGGCGCCTCTACGAAGCCATAACGGCCCGGCGCTGCTCGCGCCACAGCTCCAGGTACGGCCGCAGGCCGCGCATCAGCTCATCGAATTGCTCGAAAGTGAGCGATTGGGCGCCGTCGCTGAAGGCCTCTTCGGGACAGGGATGAACCTCCACCATCAGGCCGTCGGCTCCCACCGCCACCGCGGCCCGCGCCAAAGCGGGGATCAGGCTGCTCTTGCCGGTGGCATGCGCCGGATCGAGGACCACGGGCAGGTGGGTCAGCTCGTTCAGCAAGGGAACCGCGCCGATGTCAAGGGTGTTGCGGGTGGCGGTCTCAAAAGTGCGAATGCCGCGCTCGCAAAGGATCACTTCCGGATTGCCGTGAGAGGTGACGTATTCGGCCGACAGCAACAGCTCCTTGATCGTGGAGCTAAGGCCCCGCTTTAGCATGACCGGCTTGCCGACCTTGCCCGGAGACTTCAGCAGGGCGAAATTCTGCATGTTGCGGGCGCCCACCTGAACAACATCGGCGTATTCGGCGACCAGGTCGACATCGCGGTCGCTCATCACTTCCGTGATGATGGAAAGGCCGGTCTCCTGGCGGGCCTTCCGCAACAGCTTCAGGCCTTCCTCTTCCAGGCCCTGAAAATCGTACGGCGAGGTGCGCGGTTTGAAAGCGCCGCCGCGGAGCAGCCGGGCTCCCGACCGCGCCACCGCTATGGCGGTGGTCATTAGCTGCTTTTCGTTCTCAACGGAACACGGCCCGGCGATGACGGTGAATTCCCCTCCGCCGAAAGAAGCGCCGTCCACGCGAATCTCGCTCTTCTCCGCCTTATACTCCCTGCTGACGAACTTGTAAGGAGCCGAGATGCGGACCGCACTCTCTACCCCCGGCGCGGCTTCCAGCGATTCCAGGCAGTGCGTCACGTCGCCCACGCCGACCGCTGCGATCACCACACGCTCGTCGCCCCGGATGGAGTGCACGCGGTAGCCGAAGTCCTGGATCCTCTGTCAGACTTGGTCGATGTGCTCCTTGGTCGCGCCCAGCTTCATCGATATCACCATGGCCCACCTCGCGAAATAAAAAACCCACTCTTGCGAGTGGGTTCGGTTTGTCGATTGATTCTAAGCTGCGAAAACCTACGCCACTCTACGGGCTGCTAAAGCCCGTAAATCGAAAGCCGAAAGGAAAGGCGTAGGCCAACCGCATAAAGGGCCATTATACCCCGTCCCGCCCCACCCTTGTCCACAACAATTTTTCCGTTCGCGTTTATTCGCGTTCATTCGCGGCCATCGCATTTGTCCTTCCACCGCGCCAGATGGGAGAATGAGCCACTATGCGTCTGGGGATCGATACCGGCGGAACGTTTACCGATATCGTGGGCTGGGATGGCGGCCGGTTTCTGACGCGCAAGGTCCGCTCCACGCCGGAGAATCCGGCACGCGCGATCCTGGAAGGGATCGAGGGTTTGGCGGCGGCAGAAATCATTCACGGATCGACCGTCGCCACCAACGCGCTGCTCGAGCGCAAGGGCGCCAGGACCGCCTTTCTCACCACTAAAGGTTTTGAGGACCTGCTGCGCATCGGCCGGCAGAACCGGAAGCACCTTTACGACTTTTTTGGGGCCGGGCGGGCGCAACTGGTCAAGCGCTCGCTCGGGGTGGAGGAGAGAACGCTCTACGACGGGACCATCGAAAAACAGGTGGACCCGGCTGCGGCTCGAAAGCTGGCCGAGCGCTTGAAGCGCGGGCGAATTGAATCTGTTGCCGTTTGCCTGCTGCACTCTTACGCCAACCCGGCCAACGAACTTCGACTTAAAGCAGAACTTGAAGGTTTCTTTGTATCGCTTTCTCATCAAATACTGCCGGAATACCGCGAATTCGAGCGGGCGGCGACCACCCTGGTGAATGCCTACGTCAGTCCGCTGATGAGCCGGTATCTGGCGAACCTTTCGCAGACGCTGGGGCAGACGCCGCTGCGGATCATGCAGTCGAACGGGGGCTCGATTGCGGCCTCCGTGGCCGGTAGTAACGCCGTCCACACCATTCAGTCGGGACCGGCAGGGGGCGTACTGGGGGCTGTGGCCGTGGCCCGGCGGGCCGGTTTTGATCGCGTCATCACCTTTGATATGGGCGGCACCTCGACCGACGTGTCACTCTACGACGGCCGCTACCGCTTCACCCAGGAAAGCGAGCTGGGCGATTTCCCGGTGCGCGTTCCCATGCTGGACATTCACTCGGTGGGCGCGGGCGGAGGATCCATTGCTTACGTCGATGCCGGCGGCGCGCTGCGGGTGGGCCCGCAGAGCGCCGGGGCGCAGCCGGGGCCGGTCTGCTACGGCGAAGGAGAGCGGATCACGATCACCGATGCCAACCTTTACCTCGGCCGCATCAACCCCGAGAAATTCCTGAGCGGGCGGATGAAGCTGGACGTCGATCGGGCGGCCCGCTACCTGGAAAGGTTCGCCCGGAGCCGGGGCGTGAGCCCGGAACAGATGGCCGAGGCGATCCTGGAGGTGGCCAATTCCAACATGGAGCGGGCCATTCGAGTGGTGTCGATCGAGCGGGGCTACGATCCGCGAGAGTTTGCGCTGGTGAGCTTTGGAGGAGCCGGCGGCCTGCACGCCTGCCGGCTGGCCGAGCGGCTGGGCATTTCCGCCGTGCTTGTGCCGCGCTTTGCCGGGGTGCTTTCGGCCCTGGGCATGCTGGTGGCCGATTGCGTGCGGGAGTATTCGCGCTCGGTGCTGGGGGCTGAGGCGGAGCCTGCTTTCGCGGAAATGGAGCGGCAGGCCGCCGAGGAGTTTGCGGCTATGGGTTTCCCGGCGCCGATTGGCGAGCGCAAAATCGATTTGCGCTACCGCGGGCAATCTTACGAGATCACCGTGCCCTATGCCGAGCGGGGCGCCCTCTGGGCCCGCTTCCATGAGGAACACCGGCGGCTGTACGGCTACCACCACGAGGGCACGGAAGTGGAGGCGGTGACGGCGCGCATCCGCGCCGTTTGCCTCAGCGAGGAGGTCAATCTGGCAGCCCCGGCGCCCGCCGAAACATTTTCGAGCACCTATGTTCCGCCTGGCGCACCTGGGGGCCATGCCCGCCTCGGTCGAGGAAGCGATCCGCAGCACCACGATCGAGCCGGGCGACATCGTGATTCTCAACGATCCGTTTCGAGGCGGTACCCATTTGCCGGACATCACCGCCGTCTCCGGGGTTTTCCTGGCCGCAGGCGAGGCTCCCGCTTACTATGCGGCTTCGCGTGCGCACCACTCCGACGTGGGAGGCATGTCGCCCGGTTCCATGCCCCTGGCCCGGGAGATTTACCAGGAGGGCCTGCGCATTCCACCGGTGAAGCTCCTCAAGCGCGGGACGATGGACGAGGAAATCCTGGCGCTGCTGCTGGCCAATGTGCGAACCCCGGAGGAGCGCCGGGGCGACCTCGGGGCGCAGATCGCCGCCCATCGGGTGGGCGAGCGGAGGCTGCTGGAGGCCACGGAAAAATACGGGCTGGCGGAAGTTCAGCGGCGGATCGCCGAATTGCAGGGATATACGGAGCGCATCATGCGGGGGCGGCTGGCCGTGATTCCGCCGGGAACCTACCGCTTTGAGGATTTCCTCGACGACGACGGCGTGAGCAATTCTCCCATCCGCATTCACTGCGTTGTAGAAATTCGCGGCTCTGAGGCGACCGTGGATTTTTCCGCTTCCGATGCCCAGGTGAAGGGTGGTGTGAACGCCAACCGCGCCGTGACCGTTTCAGCGGTGCTGTACTGCTTCCGTTGCCTGGTGCCGGAGGACGTGCCCTATAACGCCGGGCTGCTGCGGCCGATCCGGGTGATCACCCGGCCGGGGAGCGTGGTAGACGCGCAGCCGCCGGCCAGCGTTGCCGGGGGCAATGTGGAAACCTCGCAGCGCATCACCGATGTCGTGTTGGGGGCGCTGGCGGGGGCCTTGCCGGGCCAAATTCCGGCCGCCAGCTCGGGTACCATGAACAACCTCACCCTGGGCGGAATCGATCCGCGCACGGGCCG
This sequence comes from Acidobacteriota bacterium, assembly GCA_016201185.1. Lineage (GTDB taxonomy): Bacteria > Acidobacteriota > Terriglobia > Bryobacterales > JACQDG01 > JACQDG01. Next base: position 10,492 of record JACQDG010000067.1, read on the forward strand.
GCCTTTCGCCTACTACGAGACGATCGCCGGGGGCATGGGGGCGCGGCCCACGGCCGACGGCTTAAGCGCCGTGCACACCCATATGACCAACAGCCTGAACACGCCGGTGGAGGCGTTGGAGCACTTTTACCCGGTGCGCGTGCGGCGCTACTCCATACGCCGGGGGTCGGGGGGCCAAGGACGCTTCCGGGGCGGTGACGGGATCGTTAAGCAGATCGAATTCCTTACTGATACAGATGTGTCGATCCTTTCCGACCGCCGCCGCCGCGGGCCTTATGGACTGGCCGGCGGGCAGCCGGGACGCCCCGGCCGCAACCGGCTCAACGGGCGGTCGGTTCCCTCCAAGGTGCGGCTGGAGTCGAAGCCAGGGGACATCCTGACCATCGAGACGCCGGGAGGCGGCGGATACGGGACGCCGTAACTGGCCCCCATGTGAAGCGGCCGCCGCTACGGCCGCACTTTCGATGGCTCGGCTGGTTGTAGCTCACAGCATCACCTTTGGCCCCCAGTCTCCCAGGCGGCTAGTTGTTCACCCCGTCCTCTTGACGTAAGATCATTGTAAGGGGGGCACCCATGGCAAGGTTTTCGGTGCCAGGGTTTATGGGCTTGCTCCTTGCTATGGCTTTAGCCCAGCCCGTCACCGCCCAAGCTCCGGAAGTATTCGAAAACGGCGTGGTGAACGGTGCCAGCTTCACGCCGTTCGGTGAACCAGGGCATCCCGTGGCACCAGGGTCGATCATCTCGATTTTCGGCACCAACTTTGCCTACTCCTTCTTGGAGGCCATGACCGTCCCTTTGTCCACCTCGTTGGGCGGTGTTTCGGTCACCTTCGACGGCATTCCTGCACCGCTATTCTTTGTTCTGCAAGATGATCCCTATGGCCAAATCATTGCCCAACTGCCGTCTGAACTCGTTGGCCCGGTGGCTACCATCGAAGTCAGCACCGACTACGGTGTGAGCCTGCCTCTGGACATCCAAGTCAATTCCTTCTCGCCTGGCATCTTCACGGATCCTCCCGGGGGCGTGGGGGAGGGTGTCGTGGTTTTCACTTACGAGCCGGGTGTGTTCGCCGCCTTGCCATCGATCTGGTATCCCCATGACCGGCCAGCCAGGCCCGGAGATTTTCTGACCATCTATGCCAATGGGTTGGGGCCAGTGGACCACCCGGTTCCTAATGGAGAGGCAACTCCATCGCCGCCCCCGCTGGTGAGAACTGTTGAGCATCTGGTGGTTACGCTGGGTGGGGTCGCGTGCCCGATCCTCTTCTCTGGGCTTGCACCCGGCTTCGTTGCTCTCAATCAGATCAACATTCAGGTCCCGAAAGGTGCGCCCAAAGGTGCCGCTGTCCCTATTCAAATCGCCGTAGGGGGTGTGACAAGCAGCGACCAGGTGACGATAGCCGTCCAATAATTCTCGCTGAGGTTCTCGACTCTTTTGGACGAAAGCAAACTCGCGCCCTGGCCGAGTGCGGCACTTGGGGTTCACGGGCCGAAAACTTACTCCACTAACAGACGGGTAGCAGTAAGCTGTTGAAAGATAAGAAGATCTTTTATAGAGCAGCAGCCTCAAGCCCTCTTGGCACGCTCGGTTCTGGCTCCCTCGCGAAAGTTTACTTGACAGCAGGCTGGACATACCCTAATCTTTATCAAGATAGTATGATATGAGAGTTTTCTGCCGGTTCCGCCCGCTGCGTTGTTGCTGTAGCTGATCCCCCGGGGGGCCTTTGCCTCTTCTTTTCCGGGGGATCTTGGGGAAACCAACAGAACTTCAGCATTCCTTGAATTTCAGAGGGTCAGGTCATCTATGCAGCAAGGCGGCAGCGTCGAAACCAAGTCGCAGCGGA
>JACQDG010000068.1 GCA_016201185.1 Acidobacteriota bacterium
ACGACCTGTCGCTCGAGCAGGCGATGAACGTGGCTACTTTACCGGGCATCGTGGGGCCGAGCCTGGCCATGCCGGATATTCACCAGGGCTACGGGTTTCCCATCGGCGGAGTCGCCGCGACGGATATGTTGACCGGTGTGGTATCTCCGGGCGGGGTGGGGTTCGATATCAACTGCGGCGTCCGGCTGGTGCGCACTTCGCTCGCGGAGACCGACGTCCGCCCGCGGCTGCGCGAGCTGGTCAACCAGGTCTTCCGGGATGTGCCGTGCGGAGCGGGCGGCGCAGGCTTTATCAAGATTCATGAGAAGCAGCTCGATGGGGTGCTTCTGCGGGGTGCGCGCTGGATGGTGGAAAACGGGTACGGTGACCAGCGCGATGCCGAATTTGCTGAGGCCGGCGGGGCTCTGGACGACGCAGACCCGGATCGGGTTTCCGAGCGGGCCAAGCAGCGCGGACGGCCGCAGCTCGGCACGCTGGGCAGCGGCAACCATTTCCTCGAGATTCAATATGTCGAGCAGATACACGACGAGGCCGCGGCCCGCGCCATGGACCTCGCCGTCGGCCAAGTGGTCGTTCTGATCCACTCCGGCTCCCGAGGCCTCGGCCACCAGGTCTGCACCGATTACCTGGCCCAGATGAACGTCGCGATGAAGAAATACAACATCACTTTGCCCGACCGGCAACTGGCCTGCGTCCCCATCTCCTCGCCCGAAGGGCAGAATTACCTGGCCGCCATGCGCGCCGCGGCCAACTTCGCGTGGGCGAACCGGCAAGGCATCCTGCATTTCTTGCGCGGCTCATTCCGGAAAATTTTCGGGGAGGCTACGCGGCTGGAGCTCATTTACGACGTCTGCCACAACATCACCAAGCACGAGCGCTACGAGGTGGACGGCAAGAAGCGGGACGTGCTGGTGCACCGCAAAGGCGCCACCCGCGCCTTTCCGCCGGGCCACCGCGAGATTCCCGAGGCCTACCGCGAGGTGGGCCAGCCGGTGCTGATTCCCGGCAGCATGGGTACGGCCTCCTGGGTGCTGGTGGGCGCGCCCGGCGCTATGCGCGAGACTTTCGGCAGCGTTTGCCACGGCGCCGGCCGCCTGCTCAGCCGCACCGCCGCCCGCAAGGGCCGCGACGCCCGCCAGGTGCAGAAGAAGCTGGAGGAAGAAGGTATCCTGGTGAAAAGCGAGACCCGCGACGGCATCCTGGAAGAGATCCCGGAGGCCTACAAGAACGTCGACGAGGTGATCGAGGTGGTGACCGAAGCAGGACTCGCCCGCAAGGTCGCCCGTCTGCGGCCCATGGGCGTGATCAAGGGGTAAGCGAATGCCCGATCCGAACTGCGCCCTGTGCGATGGCACCGGATGGCGGCCCGTCCAGAGCGGGGAAGTGACCGGGGTGGAGCGGTGCGCATGCGACCAGGCCACACGACCCGCGCGCCTGCTCGAATCCGCTCGCATCCCGCCGCGCTTCGATCGCGCCAGCTTCGAAAATTTCCTCCTGCCGCGCGATAATCCGCAGGCGAACGAGTCGCTGAGCAAGGCCATGCTTGGCGCCCGGGTATTCGCCCGCGAGTTTCCTCACATCGAGAAGCCGGGGTTGCTTTTCATGGGCCTGCCGGGCGTGGGCAAGACCCACCTGGCTGTGGCTGTGCTGAAGGTATTGCTGGAGCGCGGCTTCGAGTGCCTGTTTCTCGACTACCAGGGCCTGCTCGATCGGATCCGTTCGGGCTACGATCCGGCAGCCGGATCCAGCGCTCGCGAAGCCTACCAGGAGGCGCTCGACACCGAGGTCGTGCTGCTCGACGATCTGGGCGCTCACCGCGTCACCGACTGGGTGCTGGACACGGTTACAGCCGTCATCAATCACCGCTACAACGGCCGCAGGGCCACCATTGTTACCACCAACCTGCCCGACCCCGAAACGGGCGACGTCCTCGCCGAGAAGAACCCGCTCTCGGGCCACTACATGGTAAGAGATTCGCTCGGCGACCGGATCGGCGCCCGGGCCCGCTCCCGGCTGTTCGAGATGTGCCGCTTAGTGCGCATCACTGCTACCGAGGACTACCGGCTGCGGGGGTTGCGATGAGCGGGAAGAAGCGCGCTTTCGTTGCCGCCCTGCTGGCAGGTTGGCTGGGGGGAGCAATTGCCGCCGCTGTTCGCCGCGAAGAAGGGCGGGCGGTCTACCTGGTGGACGACAAGCCGTTCTTCGTCTACAGCGCTACTTTTGTCTATTACGACTATCCAAAGGACCTGTGGCCCGCCCGGCTCGTCCGACTCAAGGGCATGGGGTTTAACACCGTGCAGATCCCGCCGCGGCGGGAAGACCCGCCTGGAGAGGCTGGGGACCGGGACTTGATCGATCTTCTGCGGCTCGCCCGCCGCCTGGGCCTGCGGGTCTGGCTGGATGGAGAAACGGCGGCGCCTGAGCTGCAGGCCTTCTGGTCCTCACGCGGCGGGCCGATTCTGGAGGACCTGGCCGGCATCCATGCTTCCTGGTTTCCTCCCGTCGGCAGCTCTCCGGCGATCCCTCGTTTGCTCGGCCCTGCTGATCTTGTTTCCCTGCAGCAGCTCATCAAGAGGCAGGCCGCTCGTGGGCGATTCCCGCCGCTGGTTTCGGCCTTTGACGCCGGGTGGCCGGCGGGTGAAGAGGGCCGTCTGCGCCCTTCCGACGCGTCCAACTACTTGCTGGCGACGCGCCTGCTTCTGGCCGACGGGGCCAAGGTTTTGAACTGCGCGGCGGTGCTCGAAGGGTTGAGCGCCGGGGATCGAGAGCCGGCTTTAAGTCTTTCTGACGAGCCGCGGTCTCACGCGGCGGTATTCAGCCGCAACGGCGCCCTGGTTACTCACTTCGGCCGCCTGCTGGCCACGCTTCATCCCGCCGAGCGTCCGCCGGCGGGTGAGCCGCCGCTGGTCGCGATGCTGCCGGGCGCGCAGCAGAAGCCAAATTCCCAGTTGCGGCTGGGTCTGCTGGCGTCTCGTGCGCCGCGCAGCCCGGTTTTCATCTCTGCACTGAACTTCAGCGCGGACCGCCCCGTGGCGGGCGTTCTGACGGTGACCGATCCGCGCACGCACCGAAGGCTGCGACTGCGGAATCTGAATCTGCCCCCCCGCCAGGCCTTATTGATGCCCATTAACCTGGTTCTGGCGACGCCCGAGGTCTGCCCCACATGCTCCGCCTTCGCCCCCGATGAGCGCATCGTCTCCGCCACCGCCGAGCTGACCTCCGTGGTGTTTGAAAACGGGGTGCTGAGCATGGAATTCGTCGCCCCAGGCGAAGGAGAGCTGGTGATGGAGCTGGCCCGCGAACCGCACGGTCCGGTGCTGACGGCTGCCCGGATTCGAAGCCTGGACTGGGACGAGAAGACCCGCACCTTGCGCGTCCGCATTCCTGCCGGCCGGCCCCCTGATTTCCGCTCTCGGGTAGGCCTGGGCGTCCAGGAGCCGGATTCTTCTGTGTTTCTCAAAGCGCCCCCCCGGCTCGTCATCGGCTCGACGGTCTTGGTAACGGCCAGCTTTTCTTCCCCCGAGATGGCGGCCCGCTCCCGGCTGCTGGTTCCTTCCGGCTGGCGGGTGAAAGCCGAGCCGGGCCGGCCGGACGAGATGGAATATGCGGTTGAGGTGCCCGCCGATTCCGTCCCCGGCGATGCTGCCACCATTTCGGTCGAGATGGAGGGCCGGGTGGCCCAATCGGCTGCCTTGCCCCTGACGCCGCCTGTATCCGTTCGGGTTCGCCCGGAGGACGCGCTGCACCTGCGCCGGGACACGGGACTGCCGATCCGGCCCCACCTGGCCTCGCTGTCGCTGCCGAGCCGCAGAATGTATCAGATATATCTTCGGAATTACTATGATGAGATCAAGACCTTCGAGGTTTCCGCCGCCGGTGATGGCCTCGTGTTCTCTCCGCCCCGCCAGGAGATAAGCATCGGGCCTAACCTGGAGCGGGAAGCGACCCTCTCTGCCGTCCCTTCGATTCCCCGCAGCGACCTGTACCGGTGGAACCTGGAAGTCCGCGACGGAGCGCGGAAAATCGTCACCCCTCTTGTCCTGGCCGTGATCGCTGAGGGTGAATCACTGGCTTATGAGATGGACCTGGACCGCGACGGCTTCCCCGAGCTGGTCCTGGAGAACCAGAAGCTCCGGGCGGTCTTTTCTCCCCGCCATAACGGGCGCAGCGACGAGTTTCTCTTGAAGGACGCTGGCGTGAATGCTTTCTCCGGCGCCGCCGTGCTTGAGGCCGGCTCGCCGCTGGAAGGCCGCGTTACCGGCCCCGGCCGCATCGAGTTGCGCACAGCGGAGATGGTGCGGCGGATCTCGCTCGGCGGCAAGGATTCGTTCTTCGAGGTCGAGCAAAGCGGCGGCCCGGCCGACTGGAAAGTCTCCACTTCGCTCGTCGATGAGCCGGGCAAGACCCGCTTCACCATCTTGGCCCCAGACGCCCAAATCGAGACTGAGCGCCGGCCGTTCGCCACCCATTTCCGGCTCCACTTCCCGGGAGATGGTCCTCGCCGCGCCCGCTTCGTGCTCGAACCCGCTGCCGCCGGCAAACCTGCCGCCAGCCCATAACACCCGCCTTGTGGTAGCATGACCCAAACTTAATCTTGCTCAGGAGGAAAGCGCATGATCGACGTGAACCGCAGAGAGTTTCTCGTCACCAAGCTGGCGGCCGGCTTTGCCCTGGCGGTGCAGCCTATTTCTGCTGAGACCATCACCACCGACTCGAAGGGCCTGGTGGCCGGCGAAGTGAAGATTCCCACCTCCGACGGCGAGATCCCCGCCTACCGCGCCATGCCGGAATCCGGAAAAGCATTTCCCGTGGTGTTGGTAGTGCAAGAGATCTTCGGCGTCCACGAGCACATCAAAGACATCTGCCGCCGCTTCGCCAAGGTGGGGCACCTGGCAGTCGCGCCCGAGCTCTACGCCCGGCAGGGAGATGTATCCCAGATTGCGGATTTTCGAGAAGTCATACAGAAAGTAGTCTCCAAGGTTCCCGACGCTCAAGTGATGTCCGATCTCGACGCCGCGGCGGCCTGGGCGGAGAAATCCGGCAAGGGCAACGTCTCAAAGCTCGGGCTGACAGGCTTCTGCTGGGGCGGCCGCATCGCGTGGCTCTACGCGGCGCATAACCCCAAATTGAAAGCCGCCGTGGCCTGGTACGGGCGCCTGGTGGGGCCGACGAACGACCTGCAGCCGAAGCATCCCATCGACTTGGCCGCATCGCTGAAAGCCCCGGTGCTGGGCCTTTACGGTGGCCAGGACCAGGGCATCCCGCTCGACACCGTCGAAAAAATGCGGCAAGCGCTGCAAGCCGCCGGCAACCCGTCGGAGATCATCGTCTACCCCAACGCCGGCCACGGCTTCTGCGCCGACTACCGGCCCAGCTATCACCAGGAGTCGGCCCAGGACGGCTGGAAGCGTTTGCAGGATTGGTTCCGTAAGCACGGCGCCGCGTAAGCCGAGCTCAGAGACATGCGAGTCGAACCCTTTGAGATGGAGCGCCTGCAGTCCGAATGGGAGAACCGTGTCGAAATCAATCTCTCGGAAAGCAGCGTGCATCCGGTCACGGTGCAAGAACTGATCGGCGACGGCGAATCGCTGGCCGAATTCGCCGCCACGAAGCTGGGTTACAACCAGACGAACGGCTCCGCCGAACTGCGCCGGTTGATCAGCAGCCTCTACACCGGCGCCGGTCCCGACAATGTGCTCGTCACGAACGGCACGGCCGAAGCCAACTATCTCGCGGTGTGGAAGCTTCTCGAGGGGGGAGACGAGATGGTCCTGATGCTGCCCAACTACATGCAGATCTGGGGCGCGTCCCGGGGCTTCGGCGTAAAGGTCATCCCGTTTCGCTTGCAGGAGTGCAAGAATTGGGCGCCTGATCTGGAGGAGCTGCGCCGGGCCGTAACGCCCAAGACGAAGCTGATCGCCGTCTGCAATCCCAATAACCCCACGGGAGCCGTGCTCAGCGCGGAGGAAATGCGGGAGATCGTCGAAGCGGCCCGCCGGGTCGGCGCCTGGCTGCTCGCCGATGAGGTCTACCAGGGAGCCGAGCGGAACGGAGCGACCACTTCTTCCTTCTGGGGCCTGTACGACAAGACCCTGATCACAAACGGTCTTTCCAAAGCCTACGGCGTACCCGGGATTCGCATCGGCTGGATGGTTGGCCCGAAGGATGTCATCGCCTCCCTGTGGTCTTACCACGACTATACGACCATTGCCATCGGCACCCTCAGCGACGCCCTGGCGCGAGTCGTGCTTGCCCCGGGCAATCGAGAACGGATCCTGGAGCGGACCCGGAGCATCCTGCGCCGCAATTATCCTCTCATCGAGCAATGGGTCCGGGCCCACAGCGACACTTTTTCCATGGTGCCGCCGGTGGCGGGCGCTATTGCCTACTTAAAGTATGCTCTGGAGATCAATTCCTCGGAGCTGGTGCGCAGGCTGCGGGATGAAAAGAGCGTGCTGGTCGTCCCGGGCGATCATTTCGGGATGGACCGCTACCTGCGCGTCAACTTTGGACCGCCGGCCGAATGTCTCCAGGCCGGGCTCGAGCGCCTCGGAGAGTTAGTCCGGCAAATCCGGTCTTCATGAATCAGCCGGAGCTGCCGCGCAAGCTGGGCCTGCTCGATTCCAGCTCCATTGTCGTCGGCACAGTGATCGGCTCGTCCATTTTCCTCGTTCCCAACCTGGTGGCCCGAAATCTTCCCTCGCCGGCCATGATTGTGGCCGTCTGGACTTTCACCGGCGTGCTGACTTTTCTTGGGGCGTTGGCTCTGGCGGAACTTGGCGCCATGATGCCTTCGACGGGAGGCGTGTATGTTTACCTGCGGGAGTCTTACGGGCCGCTGTGCGGTTTCCTTTGCGGTTGGACCTATTTCCTCGTTGTGCTGTCCGGCTCGGATGCCACGCTTGTGGTGGCTTTCTCCATTTATCTCTCCTACCTTGTTCCTTTGAGCCCAGCCCTCGCCAAATTAGCCGCCATTGGGCTCCTGGCAGTGCTCACGTTTATCAGCTATCGCGGCGTTGCAGCGGGCGCTGCGGCGCAAAACCTCTTCACCTTCCTCAAAATAACCGGGGTTGCCGTTCTGGTCGGGGCTGCGTTTTTGGGACCGGCCCGCTCCGCGGAGGCTTGGTCCGCCAGCGTGTCGGGATTCTCCTTAAGTCATTTTGGCGTGGCGATGATTGCCTGCCTGCAAGCCTACGATGGGTGGTACTACGTCAGTTTTGTGGCCGGCGAAGTCCGAGCGCCGCGGAGAAACCTCCCGCTGTCGCTGGGTTTGGGTATGGCCGCCGTTGTCGCGGTTTACGTGCTGGCAAACCTGGCCTACCTGAGGGTGCTTTCCATCGGGGAAATCGCCGGCTCTGAGCGTGTCGCCGCGGCGGCTGCGGAGCGGTCTATGGGCCCGGCGGGCGCCGGCATTGTGGCGCTTGCCGTCCTGCTCTCGATCGTCGGCGCCATCAATGGCGGCCGGATTACTGTTCCGCGGGTGTACTTCGCACAGGCCCGTGACGGTCTCTTCTTCAAACGATTCGGTGCGGTTCACCCGCGCTTCGAGACCCCTTCCTTTTCCATTGTTGTTTCGGGGATTTGGACCGCCGTTCTGACGTTAAGCGGCACCTACGAACAGCTGTACTCTTACCTTATTTTCGCCGCCGCGATTTTTCACGGCATGGCGGTGGTCGGGGTCATCATGCTGCGCCGCAAGTATCCCGACCTCCCGCGTCCCTACAAGATGTGGGGCTACCCGGTGACGCCGCTGCTGTTCGCTGCCATCTCCCTGTGGTTCGTCGTCAACACCATCATCACCACGCCGGGCCCCTCTCTGGCCGGCCTGTTGCTCATGGCGAGCGGCGTCCCCGCCTATTACTACTGGCGGCGGAAAGCGGCGCTGGCCGCCGGGAATCCGTAGGCTGTCAAGCCTTTATTCGTAGTGGGTCCACAGGCGCAGCACCTTGACCGCTCGGATCTTGTCAAGGACCTGATAGACCAACCGATGTTGAATATTGATGCGGCGGGAGTAGGCGCCGGCCAAATCGCCTACGAGCTTTTCAAACCGGGGCGGGGTTTGCCAGGGACTCCGGGCGAGAATACTCAGCAGTTCTTCCGCCTTTCGTCGCAATCCCGCGGCCGAGATCTTCTTTGCATCCTTCTGGGCCTGTTTGGTATAGACTACCTTCCAGGTCACCAGTCGATTTCCTTTAGGCAAGCTTGGACTGGCGTCTTCATGCCCTTGCGGATCGACTCCCGCATTCCCGGAATCGACAGAAGGTAGAGAGTTTCTTGAATGGCGCGCCAGTCTTCTTCGGCGAGGAGCACTGCATTGGCCCGCTTGCCGGTAATCAGAATAGGTTCATGCGAGGAAGTTGCCTGGTCGACTAAACCGTAGAGCTTGGCCCTCGCTTGGGTTGCGGTAAGAGTGTTCACGCGAATCTCCTCACAGACGCCACAGGTCCATCGTACGAGATTACGTACGTGGAAATCAAGGCCGGCCCGACAGGCCGGCCCGACCCGGCCGGTAGCAACTCCGCCTCCGCCCTCGGTAAAATGAAAGTCTGCCCATGGAGGAAAAGACCCCCGATCCGGAAGTCAAGGTGACTGACCGCCGCCGGTTTTCCGCCGACGGGGAACCGTTGGAACCGGCGGATGGAGAAACCGAGGCGACCGCCGATTTCTCCGGCGAGACGGCTGACATGCCGCCGCTGCCTCCGGCGACCTTTGAATACCTGGCGCTTTCCCTCCGCCTGCAGGCCGAAATGCAGTTGGGCCTGTACACTGGGAAGGAAGAGGGGAGTGTGCCGCCCGATCTCAAAGGCGCCCGCCAAACGATTGACCTGCTCGGCGTCTTGCAGGAAAAAACCCGCGGCAATCTCTCTTTGGAGGAGCAGCGGCTGCTCGATAATTCCCTGACCGAGTTGCGCTTTCGTTACGTGCAGGCCGCAGAAAAGGTCAACAAGAAACCGTAGATGCCATTCACCGGACCGCTTATACTGACCGTGCTTGGCTCGGGGACCAGCGTGGGAGTCCCCACCATCGGCTGCGATTGCCGCGTTTGCCAGTCGCCCGATCCCCGCGACAAGCGGCTTCGACCTTCGATCCTGGTGAGCTTCGGCGACCGCAACGTCCTGATCGATACCACTCCGGATTTCCGCGCCCAGGCCTTGCGCGCCGGCTTCCGTACGCTGGACGCGGTGTTATACACCCACGCCCACGCCGATCATATCCTGGGGCTGGACGATATTCGGCCCTTCAACTACGGGCGGCAAGATCAAATCCCTATTTTTGCCCGATCGGACTCCCTGGCGACGATCAAGCGCGTGTTTAAGTATGTGTTTGAGGAAGCCAGCCACTGCGGAGGCATCCCGCGGATCGAGGCCTTCCCCATCGAGGACGGCGGGGTGGAGCTTTTCGGGCTCCATTTTCGGCCAGTGCCCGTTTTTCATGGCCCGCGCGTTATCGTGGGCTTTCGCTTCGGCCGGGCGGCCTACCTCACCGATCACAGCGACATCCCGGAGGAGTCGATGGCCATGCTGGAAGGGCTGGACGTCCTGTTCCTCGACGCTTTGCGCCACACGCCCCACCCCACGCACTCCACCGTGGAGCGTTCCCTGCGCTATGTCGAGCAGTTGCGCCCCCGGCGCGCTTTCTTCACTCCGCTAGAGGAAATCCCGGCGGGCTTCGGGCCCTCCGCCCTCACGGTGGGCAATTTTGACGGTGTGCACTTGGGCCACGCCCGCATCTTCCACGAGGTGATGGAGATAGCCCGGGCGAACGGCTGGCGGGCGATGGCCCTGACCTTCCATCCCCACCCCGCGCAGGTCGTGGCTCCGGACCGTGTTCCCCGCCTGCTTACCACGCTCGGCGCCCGGCTCAGTCTGATCGAGCAGAGAGGGTTGGATGGAGCGCTGGTTTTGCCGTTCACGGCCGAAGTAGCCCGCCTGGAGCCGGAAGAATTCGTGCGCGCCATTCTGGTGGAGAAGTTAGGCGTCCGGGCCGCGGTGGTGGGGGCCAACTTTCGTTTCGGCCACGACCAAACCGGCGACGTGAAAACGCTGGAGAGCCTCGGCCACCAGTACAGATTTTCAGTAGGCGTAGTGGGGCCGGTTTGCCGGCGGGGCCAGTTGGTTTCAAGCTCGGTGATCCGCCGGCTGGTTGCGGAAGGCCGGGTTTCGCGGGCCCGGCAATTGTTGGGGCGTCCGTTTGGCGTGGAAGGCCGCGTCGTCCCCGGCCACGGCGTGGGCGCCCGCCAGACGGTTCCCACCTTGAACCTGGCCCCCGATACGGAAGTCCTGCCCGCCCGCGGCGTCTACCTCACGTGCACGCTAGACCCGGCGTCCGGCTGCCGCTGGCCTTCACTGACCAACATCGGCTATCGTCCCACGTTCGGCGGCGCGGAATTGAGCGTGGAAACTTTTCTGCTCCGCCCTCTGGAGGGCCTCAGTCCCGCGCGCCTCGAGGTGACCTTCTGGCGGCGCGTCCGGGACGAGATGAAGTTTCCAACGCCCGAGGCCCTCCGGGCCCAGATCTTCCGCGATGTGGCCACCGCGGAAAAATTCTTTCGCCGCCTCCGTGCGGAGCAAATACTGCACCCCGAAATCCCTACTACTAAGGAGCGAATCTCATGAAACTGACCCCGGGGAAACTGAAAGGATTGCAGGCCGTTGCCGACTCGCGCGGCGTGATCGCGGCCGCGGCCATGGACCAGCGCGGGGCCCTTCGCAAGCCTATTTCCAAGGCCGCCGGCATAGCTCCCGAGCAGGTCACGCACCAGCAGATGGCCGAATTTAAGACGGCTGTCGCCCGCGTGCTGACCCCTTACGCCAGCGCCATCCTGCTCGATCCGGAGTATGGCCTGGAGGCCGCCAGGACGCGCCACAAAAACGCCGGCCTGCTGCTGGCTTACGAGAAGAGCGGCTACGACAACACCCAGCCGGGCCGCCGCCCCGACCTGCTGCCCAACATCTCGGCCCGCCGGCTAAAGGAGATGGGCGCCGACGCGGTCAAAGTGCTCATTTATTACACGCCTTACGAGGACGCCGCCATCAACGACGCCAAGCACGCCTTCATCGAGCGGATCGGCGCGGAATGCGCGGCCGTTGATATTCCGTACTTCCTCGAGTTCGTCGGCTACGATCCGGCCGGCGGTGATGAAAAGGGCTTTGAGTACTCCAGGAAGAAGCCCGATATCGTCGCCCGCAGCATGGCTGAGTTTTCCAAGGACCGCTACCAGGTCGACGTGTTGAAGGTGGAAGTCCCGGTGAACCTGGCCTTTGCCGAAGGCGCGACCAGCTACACCGGCCCCGCGGCTTACACCAGGAAGGAAGCCCTGGAGCGCTACCGCGCCGCCGCCGCCGTCGCCCGCCGGCCGTTCATTTACCTCAGCGCCGGCGTCAGTAATGAGCAGTACACGGAGTCGTTGCGCTGGGCCGCCGAAGCTGGAGTCAATTTCTCCGGGGTCCTGTGCGGGCGCGCCACCTGGAAGGACGGCGTGCCGGTTTACGCCAAGAAAGGCGTGGCAGCGCTTGAAGACTGGCTCCGCGGGGAAGGCGTGGCTAACATCGAGGCGGTGAACCGCTGCCTGGAGGCGGCGAAGCCCTGGTTCGGCTTTTACGGGGCCAAATCGGCCCTGGAGCTGGCGGCGTAGGGCGGTCGCTCATGAGCAGTTGGGGAATAGCCATGGCCTTTGCTC
>JACQDG010000069.1 GCA_016201185.1 Acidobacteriota bacterium
CCGGATCTTGCGGATGGCTTCCGCGATCTGGTCCATATCCTGGCGGGAGCCGAGCAGCATGGTCTGGAAGAACCATATGGCCTCCTCGCAAAGACGATCGTTGGCCGGGCAGTGGTTGCGCTCCTCGTACTCGGCGATCCGCTGGGGGGAATAGATGGCGTGGTAGCCGCGGGAATGCAGGGTTTCCGCCAGGAAGGGCTCCTTGTTGAGCGGGGAATACCCGCCGGAACTGGGAATCCCCTCGGCCGCCAGCGCCTTCAGGAACTTCGCCCGGGGCGCGCCGGCGAAATGCTGCTGGTCGTACCGGAACATGTAGAGATGATAGGCGTTGCGGGTGCAGCCCTCGTACAGCCGGGCCGGCGAGATGCCGGGGATCTCGCGGAGCATGCTGGTCAAGTACGCGGCGTTCTGCTCCCGGATGCGGGACTGCTCCTCGACGCGGGTCAACTGCTCGAGCAACAGGGCCGCCTGGAACTCCGTCATGCGGAGGTTGGCGCCGTTGCGCACGTAGGAGAAGCCCGATTTCGATTTGCCGCGGCCGTTGTTGTGGAAGCTGATCGAGCGCTCGATCATCTCCTCACTGCTGGTGAGGATGGCGCCGCCTTCGCCGGAGCTCAAGTTCTTGGAGACCTGAAAGCTGAAGCAGCCGAGATCGCCCAGGGTGCTGAGTTTGCGGTGGCGCCATTCGCCGAAATGGGCCTGGCAGGCGTCCTCGAGAACCGGCAGATTGCGCTTCTTGCCGATGGCCAGGATCGTGTCCAGGTCAGCGGCCGAGCCTCCCAGGTGCACGGGCAGGATGCATCGGGTGCGCGGGGTGATGGCCGCCTCGATCTGGCGGGCGTCCATTTGAAAAGTCTCCGGGTCGGTGTCCACGAAGATGGGGAGCGCATGCACGAGCAGAACGGTGTTAACGGTGGCGACGAAAGTGTAGGGCGGCACCAGCACCTCATCGCCGGGGCCGATGCCCAAGGCGTGGAGGGAGGTGAAAAGTGCGCTGGTGCCGTTGGCCACGGCCAGGCAATACTTTGCGCCCAGGGTCTTGGCCCAGGTCTCCTCGAACTGCTTGGCGTAGACGCCGCCGCTGTAACGGTGCCAGGCCTTCTTGCGCAGGACTTCCATCCACGCTTTTTCGTCGTTTTCCTTGACCAACGGCCAGGAGGGAAACGGCGCAGTGCGCACGGGCGCGCCGCCGAGCAGCGCCAGCTTGCCGTTGGTGCGCGGCGTGGGGCGAGCGGCAATACCGATTCCGGCGGCCACGGCCGGCGCGGCGCCCAGAAAACCTCGTCTCGTAATTTGCTTGGGCATGACTTACCTCCTGGAAATCCCTTACCGGGAGCCGGCGCGCTTCACCAGCTCGTGTATCTTTCCGATGATCGTCTCCTCCACCGACGGAGCGAAAGGACCGGGCTGGCCATAATATATCATGGCCCCGCCGCCCTCGTAGCCGCCTTAGCGAAAGGCGCTTCAGCCGCGGCGGCCTTGCCGCATCCGCTTGGCCGGTCGGCTCGTGTTCGCCGCCGCCGGATGTGAGCGCCTGCCACGCGGCCTCCCCGACCCGTGATGCTCATAAAGGGTCTCGGGAGCGATATCGGCGCCGTTCGGCCACACCACGGTGCCACCGTCGAGAAAGAAACGTCGAAAGTAGTTCAGGTCTTTCAGCGGCTCGAATACGGGACCAGCCAGCCACGGACCGAAATCAACCGTCTTTTCGGAGTTGTCGTTGAACGTCAGGTGGATGCGATAGCCGCCGCGGTACTCAGCGCGTATTACCGATGGCAGAAAGGTCATGGCGACACCTCACTCGAGGGGCTCGATCCTCTCAAGAGGACGGCCCGCCTTCGTGCTCTTCCAGTTGGCCTCAAGCTCCCGCCGATGGAGGGACGCCCACTCCCGGATGAGGCGGAGCGCCGTCTTCGACTGGATGTTTCCAATGATCATTTCCCCGTCCAGGTCGAACTTCCCTTGCTGTCCTTGGTACTCGGCGTGGAAGTGCGCTGGCTCATGCTCCCTGTAAAACATCCTAATGGCGATCCCGAAGAACACCGAGATGATCGGCACGCTTCAAGTTTACCGTGCTCGTGAAGCTAGTCCGCCTAAAGATCCGGCGTTTAGCGAGTCTTTTGCGCCGTCGGCTGGCAGCGGCTTCCATGAGAAGGCCGGTCCAGATTGTCGAGCCAGTTCTTGATCTCCCGCGCGGCCTTGAAGTAGCTGCCGTGACCATCGACGGTAATTCTCTTTACCACGAAGCGACACTCCTCGTAATCATCGTCTTCGCCCTTTACGAGACGCGGGTCCTTGCCAGGCCGGTCGACCAGGACGGCCACAGGCTGATACTGAAACCTAGAAACGGGGAGGTAGCAGACAAAATCTGGCCTTCGCTTCCCACTGAGAAGTGCCGGCTGTGGTATCAACATAGGGTAGTGGGTCGAACCGCCGGTCAGAAGGACGTACCAGTGAAGAATCATCGCCTCGTCACCGGTTTCACAGAGCCCCCACTGACCCTTGACATCGCACAGAAACTTTAGCACGGAACAACGGACCGTCCGTTGTGGTGCGAGGGCTCGCTCTTGTGTAAACTGACATGGCTCGTCCCCGCAGCGGTCAACAATTTCGGCATTTACGGATTCCGCGTACTCCTGCGTCACCAGGTCGAATGCTTGGAAGGGACTTATCGATGCCGACCACTGGGAACAGGGGGCCGCCGCTTTCGCGTCGAGCCAATCAAGGTACTGACGCAGGAAGGTCCTCTTCGTATAGGGCCGGTACAGCCCCAACCTCGCATCGTCAGGACTAACATTGCGATGGACGATGTGGCAAAGGAAGTTCTTAGGTAGTTGTAGGACTTGTGGCAGTTCCTCCCCGGGGATGCCGGGGAATTCGGCCTTGGGGAAGTCCTCGCAATTGGGGCACCAAAAGTGTGGATCGTTAGGGCCGCTGAACCAGTAGAATGATTCTGACTCGACATCAATCGGCATGCCGCACCGCTTGCAGATGTACCTCGTCAGTTGAAGGTCATAACGGTCCGCTACGCGCATCCTCGAATTCCTTTACACTGGCACCGACCCCCCCCCGTAGATTTAACGATCTGCTCTCAGGCGCGACCTGGTTCGGGCCGTCGCCTGTAAGCGGATGGCTTTACCTCCTGGGAATCCTTCATCGGGAGCCAGCGCGCTTCACCAGCTCGTGTATCTTTCCGATGATCATCTCCTCCACCGACGGAGCGAAAGGACCGGGCTGGCCATAATATATCATGGCGCCGCCGCCCTCGTAGCCGCCTTCCTGGAGTATCCGCACCGAAGGGATGTAAGCGAACACGTCGTTGCTGTAACCGGCCACCCAGAGACGATCCGCTCCCAGCTCTTTCTTGAGGCGCAGGTCGTAATCCACCACCACTTCACCGGCCATGGCGATGAAGGTCAAGTCATTATCGAATCGCCAGACCTGAAGAGGATAGGGATACTCCGCGGGCAGGCGGCCATCGCGATTTAAAATGTCGAGCATCATCCGGGCGTGGCGCTGGATGTAAATGTTCGGGTCCTGAAGGCGTTTCTCCCATTCCTCGCGACCGGGAGAGGGCGCGAAGGCCACCGGAAACTGGTCCCAGGCGGACTTCAGCGGGCCGCGAATCGGCGCGAGCTTTTCGGCGAGGGCTTTGTCGACGGCCGTGCCAAGCTCCTCGCCGTGCTGGCGGGCCAACTCAGGGGTCCCTCGCGGATTCGGGTTGGCGTCGGCGCCGCAACCGGCAACGAACAGGGCCAAGGCGTCGGGGTGGCGCCTCTCCAGCCACTCCTGGGCAAACCCGGCGTAATCACCGTTGAATTGGTAGAAATCGCCGCCCAGGGTGGTGTTGTGGCAAGCGTAACCGAATACGATGCCGCGCAGCGCGCCCTTCTTGCCTTCGACGCGAAGGATCGGGACGTCGTGATCCACCGGGCCGGCCGTGTTGGGCGTCATGACGACGCCCTTCTCGGTCTTGGCGCGACGGTTCATGGCGAATCCCGCTTCGCTGTGGCCGAAGCTGAGCTGCGCCGGCTTCAAATCCTTGAGGGCCGCGCCGATGACGGAGACAACCTTGTCATCGAGCTCGCGGGTGTAGCTCTCGACGGCGGCCCAGTCGGCGTCATTCATGTCGTACGCCACCGACAGGGTCCGCGACAGCACCGGTCCGGCATGGGTGTGGGAGGAATTCAGAACCAGGCGGTCGCGCGGCAGGTGATAGTCCTTCTGGGCGCGGTCTGCCACGCGCCGGGCCGAGTCGGCGGGGAAGCCGAGCAGATCGGAGGTCACCAGCACAGCGCGGCGGCCGGACTGGTCCTCAAGCGCCAGGGCCTTGACGTAAATGTCCTCGAGCGTTCCCTCGGAAGCATGCTTGCGCGCGGCGTAGCCGGCCATCCCCATGGCTTTTTCCGGGGTGATGCGCACTTTGGCAACACCGGCTTTCCAGGAGCCGGAAGCGGCGTGCAAAGGCGTCGGCAGTGTTGCCATTACCAGCAGCGCGAGAGAAATCCTAATCGTCGTCATGATGATTCCCTGGGCCGATTGTAGCTCATGCTAGAGTGTTGCTGGTAAAGCAGCAGGCTTATGCGCAGGCGGACGTTCCTCAGGGGCGCGCTGGCGGGGGCACTGGCGCGGACCGGCCGGCCGCAGCCGGCCGCCGAGCGGCCGCACATCCTGCTGGTGATCGCCTCCGACCTGGCCGCCTGGATGCTCGGCTGCTACGGCAACCAGGAGATCCAGACGCCGAACATCGACCGGCTGGCGGTGCAGGGGGTGCGCTTCGAGAATTGTTTCGTCTGCACGCCGGTCTCTTCGCCGAGCCGGGCGACGCTGTTTACCGGGCGGACGCCGATGCAGCATGGCATCCAGGACCTTCCGGTGCAGCCGCCGAGCTTCCGTGACGAGGTTTTCCTGAGCGACATCCTCGCCGCCCACGGATACCTGTGCGGCTATTTCGGCAGGTGGGACATGGGGGACGAGGGGCAGGCGCAGCACGGCTTCAGTCCGTGGTACGTGGCCGACGAGGCCGACTTGGTCCTGCGGCGGGCGATCGAGTTTATGGAGCAGGCGCGGGCGAAGAAGGAACCGTGGCTCGCCGTGGCGGCTTACGCGGAGTCGGCAGGGACGGGGTTGGACGACCGTGTGGGGGCGCTCGTCGACTACCTGGAAGAGAAAAAGCTTTCAGAGGACACGCTGGTGGTATTCACCTCCGATCGAGGCCACCAGCAGAATGTGTCAGACCCTGATGCGATTTCCATGCGCGAGGAAGTGATAAGAGTGCCGCTCCTGATGCGCTGGCTGGGCCAGATACCGCCGGGGCGGGTGCGACGGGAACTGGTGAGCACGTACGACTTTATGCCGAGCATGCTGGACCTGCTGCGGCTGCCGTTGCCGAAGGGGCGGAACCTGTGCGGGCGGAGCTACTGGCCCCTCGCCACTTCGCGGGCGCTGGGCAAGTGGGATGAGCGCGTCTACGGCTACTTCCGCAGCACGGCCATGCTGCGCGAGCCGCAGTACAAGCTGGTGCTGCGAAACGAAGGCAAGGGGCCCAACGAACTGTGCGACCTGAGCGCCGACTCGGCAGGGCACGCGAACCGGATCGAGGACCGCGCACTAGCGCATGTGCGGCAGAGTATGACGCGGGACCTGAACGCGTGGATCAAGAAGTACAGCAGGTGAGGCGGCCAGGGTAGCTGAGCGATGGAAGAGCTTCTGAAGACCATTTCCGGCCGGTTTGGGACCATCCTGATCGACCCCCCGTGGCGATTCATGAACCGAACCGGTAAGGTCGGACCGGAACACAAGCGCCTCCACCGGTACCGGACCATGACCTTTGAGGAGATCGCCGCGCTGCCGGTGGAAAGACTTGCCCTGCCCAAGAGCCACCTATACCTGTGGTGTCCCAACGCGCTGCTGCATGAAGCGCTCACGATCATAAAGGCCTGGGGCTTCACTTATAAGACGAATATTGTCTGGTACAAGGTGAGAAAAGACGGCGGGCCGGATGGAAGAGGCGTGGGCTTTTACTTTCGGAACGTAACGGAGCTGTTGCTCTTTGGCGTGAAGGGCAGTCTGCGTACACTCAGCCCGGGCCGGCGGCAAGTAAACATCATGATCAGCCGGAAACAGGAGCATTCGAGAAAGCCGGAGGAGGTCTATGGCCTCATCGAGCAGTGCAGCCCGGGACCGTACCTGGAGCTATTCGCGCGCCGCCGCGTGCCAGGCTGGGCGCAATGGGGCGACCAGGTGGACAGCTACTATCTTGAAAGGCGCAAGGTGGGCAGTACTTTTTAGACCCTCCGCCCGCCGGCTTCCCCTTCACAAATCTTTACGAACCATTTACACAGCCCCAGGAACGAAATCACACCACTCTGCACCTAATTAGTTGGAAGCAGCAGAGGAGGTTACCATGAGAGGCAAACTGAGCACATTGACGGTAGCAGTGCTTTGGAGTGTCCTGGGGATCGGGAGCGCGGCAGCCACGACGCGGCTGGCCAGCCCGGCTGTGGAGGTTCCTGCCCGCAGCGACGAGGCCATCGCCCGGGA
>JACQDG010000071.1 GCA_016201185.1 Acidobacteriota bacterium
AGGTCTGCAAAACCTTTATTCAGCGGTTCGAATCCGCTCCGCGCCTCCAAGGTTCATCTACTTATCTTAGAAAGCAGAAGTTAGTGGCCTCTCATGCTTTCGGGCTTGATCGGTTGATTCCTGCGTTCCGATAAATTGCGGTGTGTTGGATTTCGGAGCCGGCTGGCGTAGGTCGGCCAGACGGTTGTGCCTCAACTGGCCTGAAGCGTGTGCGGCGAGTGGCAGGCCGCGCACGACACCGCCGCGGCCCGCGGTGGCGGCGCCGAGCAGGCAGCTGGCAGCTTGGCGTGGCATCTTTTGCATTGCGCCTCGATCGCCTTCGACTCGCGCACGCTGTGCACGCCATGGCAAGTACCGCAGTGGGGGGCGCGGACTTTGGACGGCTCGAGCACCAGCCTGCCATGCTTGCTGGCAGAGTACTCGGTTAGGATGGACCTGGGGCCCTTTCCCACGTGGCAGGCGCCGCACAAAGCCGGGATCTCATGCTGCGGGGCAACGCGATCCGGGGCGGCGTGGCCCTCGCTTGTGCGATGCCTTACGCTGTCGCCGTGACAAGTGTTGCACTCGAGCCCGATTTTGAAGTGAGGGTGCGCGAGGAAGTCTTCGACCGTCTCCTTGTGGCATACGGCGCAAAGCTCGTGCACCTTCGGCGCGGCGGAGGATTGCGCTTGCCCGGCCTGTAATGCGAACACTACCGTGAAAAGCGACGCGAGCGGCGCGGAGAGGCTTCGACGCTGACCCCGAGTTCTCACCCGTTTACTGGCAGCGGCTCCGTATACCACCCCACCAAGCTGCGGTCGATGGAGGCGACATTTGGTATGCCCGCCAAGCCCATGGCTACTCTCAATTCGGCGTGCAATAACTCGACGACCCTCTGCACGCCCACCTGACCGAACGCCGCCAGGCCCCAGTAGTAGGGCCGCCCGATCAGGATCGCTTTGGCCCCCAGCCCCAGGGCTTTCATAATGTCGCCGCCGCGGCGGATGCCGCCATCCATCAGGACCGGGATTCTGGCGCTCACGGCGTCCACCACCTCCGGCAACGCATACAGAGTCGGAATCATGCCGTCCAGGGTTCGGCCGCCGTGGTTGGAAACGACGATAGCCTGTGCGCCGCGTTCCACGGCCAGACGAGCGTCCTCGGCAGTCACAATCCCCTTTAGAATTAAGGGCAGCTTCGTCGCGCCGCGGAGCCAATCGACGCAGTTCCAAGTCAAGCTCGGCGTGTAGGCCTGGATCATGCCGGCGATGGCCGGGGTGCGCGGCTTGCTCTTGCCCGCGTCCGCCGGGATGCCCGTCTGTACCCACGCGTAATCGAACTTGTTGCGGTTATTGCGATCGCGGGGAGCAGTATAGGGATAGTCCACGCTGACAGAGATGGCGGAAGCCCCGGCGTCTTCGGCGCGCCTGGCAAAAGCTTCCGCCGAGGCCTTTGTCGCAAATCCGAGGGACGCCGCCCACCACATGGGCGCCTGGGGGGAGCCCTGGAGTTTCGCCATCCAGTCTGACGGCCCGGTGAGATAAATGGCCTTGGTGTGGGCGGCAGCCTGGGCCGTAACCCTGTCGCCGTCCGGGTAGACCAGGTTCTTGGCCCCGCCCGCGCCTAACAGGATAGGGAACTCCAGCTTCTTTCCCAGCAGCTCCAGCGAAGTATCGATCTTGCTGACATCTACCCCGACTCGCCGGCGAACGTAGGCGCGGCTGAAGGCCTCGCGGTTAGCGCGCAAGGTCAGCTCGTTCGCGCTACCGCCCGCGATGTAGTCATAAGCCAACGGGTGCACTTTTTTCTTGGCGACTTCCTCGATTTCATGGACATTGACCGGGCCCATCACTTCTTCGCTGTAGCTGGGAGGGTAAATGGTCGCCGGTGCGTTCCGACCCTGGCCTTGAGCGAACAGCGGCGAGCTCCCCGCGAGCCAGAGAAGCCGGCGCAGGGCATCCCGGCGCGTCGCGCAACCGGTGCGGCTCGCCGCAGAAGCAGTACCCATTCCCAGATCGATGCTCATGACTCCTCCTTCCCCTTGCTGGGCGATCCCTTCTCACCCGGAGGGCATGCTGGTTTTGCGGCCGCCGGCCGAGGGCGGCTCCCAGGCAGGCCGCACCAGGCTCCGATTAACGGCAGCGAGGTTGGGCACGCCCGCCAGGCCCATAGCGAGCACCAACTCGGCGCGCATCAGGTCGATCACCCTTTCGACGCCCACCTCGCCGAAAGCGGCCAGGCCCCAAACGTATGGCCTGCCGATGAGAACGGCCGTGGCGCCGAGCGCGAGCGCCTTCAACACGCTTTCAAAATCACGGGCAGGTTGGACGCACCGTGGAGCCAATTGACGACCTCCCACGTCATACTGGGGGTGGCGGGCTGGAGCATGGCTGCCACGGCCGGAGAGCGCGGCTGGTACTTGCCGCGATCCCCAGGAATGCCAGTCGCCGCATAGCCGTAGTCGTACCTGTTGCGGTTATTGCGATCTTTGTTCGGTGTGTATTGATAGTCCATCGTGATGATGAATCCGCAACACCCGGCATCCTCCGAGCGCCGGGCAAAGCTTTGCGCGAACTCCCTGGCGCCCAGCCCGATCGAGTTCGACCACCAGAGCGGCGCCTGGCCGGCGGCATATAGTTTCTCCATCCAGGAGCCCCCGGCTGCCACACAGTAGAGAGCCTTGCTGGCGAAAGCGGCTTGCGCTGCGATGCGATCGGCGTCAGGATTGGCGAGGCTTTTGCCACCGGTGGGGTCCAGCAGAATGGGGAAGTCCAGCTTGTTCCCGAGCAGCTCGAGCGAAGTGTCGATCTTGCTTACATCGACCATCACGCGCCGGCGAAGCCAGACGCGGGTGTACGCTGCGAGGTTGGCGCGCAGGGTCAGTTCGTCTTCCACACCCCCGGCGATATAGTCGTAAGCCAGCTTGTGGATCTTCTTCTTGGCAATGTCCTCCATCTCAAGGACGTTCACCGGGCCCATGACTTCTTCGCTGTAAGCGGGCGGATAGGTGATCGTCGGTCCAGTGCCTTGCTGGGGCTGCTGCTGCGGTTGCTGCTGCGCGAACAGCGGGGAGCCGGCTGCGAAAAGGAGAAGCCGGCGCATCATTTCCCGCCGGGTGCGGTAAGCGTGGTTGGTCAGGCCTGCGAATCCAGCACCCTGGATCGCGTTCATCAGACCACGTGGGGCAGCCATGGCTTCCTCCAAGGGAATGTTGTATAGGAAGCGACTCTAGTCACTGACGAGTGGCCGTGTCAAGCCTGACCCCAGAGGGTCGCGATTCTTTCCGGGATGGCGCCAAAATGGAATTTGATGGCGTCTCAAGCCTAATCCGGCGCTTTTAAATCCACCACCGAGGCCTGCCGAAATTTACCCTTTGAGAATTGCCGGTAGAGTCGAAACACGCCCTTTATATCTTCCCAGGCAGTCGGGAGAATTTTCACGCGGCTGTCATCATCTTCCTTCCAGACGACCGGAATGTCTTTGATCTTGTATCCTTGCTTTTCCGCCCGCACCAGGAGTTCCGTGTCGAAGAACCAGGACTGGTTCTCGACCTGGGGCACGATTCGGTCCACGACCTCCCGGGTCACAGCTTTGAAGCCGCATTGCGCGTCGCTGAACCGCGTGGAAAGGACTGCCTTGACGAAAATATTGTAGAGGCGGGAGATGATCTCCCGTTTCCAAGAACGTTTCGTTTGCGAAGCCTTCAACAGCCGCGACCCGATGGCGATGTCGTATTCCTCCTCTATGATGGCTCTGATCAGTTTGGAAAGCTCCGACAGATCCGTGGAGAGATCGACATCCATGTAGCAAACGACGTCCGCTTTGCTCTCCATCCAGGCGCACCGCAGGGCTTGCCCGCGCCCCGGTTGAGCCAGGTGCAGGAAAGCGACATCGCTGTACCGCGCGTTCAACGCTTCGGCTATCCAGAAGGTACCGTCCGTCGAGCCGTTTTCCACAATCACGATGCGCCATGTGTAGGGAAAATTGCGCTCGAGGAACCGCCGAACCCTCTCAACGCTTTTCTCGAGGACATGCGCTTCATTCAAGACCGGTATCACCACGTCGACCGTAACAGCGCGGTCTTGCCTGGCATCGCGGGCGCTCATGGATTCCCGCCTGCAGAGCCCCATCTCGGTGACCAGATGCCGTACAGGATCGCCGCGGTCAGTGCGAATAAAGGCAGCGGGGAAACGCCTCCGGAAAAATACTCCCCGTACTGGCCTCCCGTCCGGTAGAGGACGGTCAGAAAGGGCAACTGGAACCCGCCGGAAAACACGTGCAGAATCGGGTCGAGCACCCCCAGACCGCGCTCCACGTCGCGATACATGGCCAGGCACCACGATTCCGCGACCGAAATGACCGCCACGGAATAAACAGCAAGGCGAGGCAGGCGCTCCAAAACGACCGCCGCCGGCAAGAACAGGAATGGAAACATGGCCGACATATAGCGGACCCCGGTGTTGAACTGGAGTCGAGTGTAATTGGATCCGCTGAAAAACAACCAGCATGCCAGGAAGGTGGCAAGCATCATCCACATCTCCTGCCGCGGCAGCACGCGGTTCGCATGGCGAAAGAGCAAGGGAGCGAGCAATGCCAGCAGCATGAGCGGGCTGCTCACAAAAAAACCAAACCGGTAGTCGAATGCCAGGCCCAGGAACAATTCGAGTTGCGGCCACCCGTAGCCCTGGTAGCCCAGATTGCTCCACTCGACCGGCGGCATCCAGTGCTGGCCCGGGTAAAAGGGATGCCCGAAGCTCTGCCATTGGTAGAACCAGAGAAGGCCCACCGGTCCCAGCGTGCCGAGCACGTACCAACCGCCGTGATGCATCGCCTCCCGAAGACCGGCCGCCCGCAGGCTCCTGACGATGCCATAGCAAAACAGGCTCAGCAGTAACACCGCCCCGGAATAATCGAACAGGAGAGCCGTTCCTCCCGCCAGTCCCCCCAGGAAGTACCGCTTCCGGGCTGACCAATCCAGGCCGTCGCCGGGATTCCACATAGCGATGAACCCCAGGAAAGCCCAGTGACCAAGCATGAGGTTCTGGTTCAGATAACCTGTCCGGAAGAAGACGGGCGTACCGAAGGCGTAAAGCAGCGCCAGCCACAGGGCCTTGCGGTCCGATCCGAAAACGTGGCGCAGCGCATAGAACATGACGACAACGCCCAGCGCCGAGCTCGGCGCCATGCACAGCGACTGCATCACGAAGGCCGCCAGCCCAAACTTGACGTCGTAGCCGCGGCGCCACGCTTCGCGGAAAAACTCCCGCGCCATCGGCCAGGGCGAATTGTAAGCTGGTGGAGCTGTGAGTCCCTCCGCCTGGCGCTGGCGGTTCACACGCTCGACGATCCGATCGATCACCGGCCGCGACAGGGCATACGGAATCGCCGCCAGCATGGATGCTCCGGGATTGTTGCCGATGTGCCAACCCCGGCCCGGCGTTTCGAACAGGTCCGAGTGCATGTGAGCGTAATCATCAACGCGGAAGGAGAGGTGATCCCCAATTGCCAGCGCCGGATAGACCTCGCGCACGACGTTGCTGGCAAAGTGTAGAACATACACCAGCCAGCAAGTGAGGAACAAACGCACCGCAATCTCCCGCGGCGTGAATCGCCACGGAGTCGGGGGCGAGAAGACGCCGGCCACCGCCGCGGCAGCCTCCACTGGAATCCGGGATGTCATCTGCTTGCTGCGCCCTGCTCGGACCTTTTGAGCATCGGCTCGTCGGCTATAATAATAGAATCTTTCCGGCCGGTTTTGTTGTACACCCTCCCCAGAGCGGGACGCCGACAGGATTTGCCGGCGAGCAGCGGTGGTGAAAACCATGCCAACCTCGTTGTTCATCACCGGAGCCAGCGGCTATGTCGGCAGGCGTCTGCTTTCCCTGATCGACCCGGCCACATACAGGACGATCTATTGCCTCACCAGGAGCGGGCTTCCGTCCCGGCAGCCGGAGCCGGAGGCGAAGATGCACTGGGTCACTGGCGATCTGCTCGACAGCGCCGCTTATGCTGGACCGCTGGCCTGCTGCGACGCTGTTGTTCATCTCGCAGCTCTTACGGGGAAGCACAAGGCGGCGGCTTACTTTCGGGTGAACACCGAGGGAACCAGGGTCCTGGTCGATGCCTGCCGGAAAGCAGGGGTCCGGAACTTTCTGCACGTAAGCACGATTGCCGTCAAGTTTCGCGATCAATCCCGCTACTATTACGCGCAGTCGAAAAAGCTTGGGGAGGAGATTGTCGCGCAGAGCGATCTTCGCTTCACAATTCTCCGGCCCACGATCGTGGTTGGCAATCGGGCGCCGGTGCTGGAAAGCTTGTGCAGGTTGGCGCGAGCCCCATGGATTCCTTTGTTCGGCGGCGGCCAAGTCGAAGTGCAGCCGATTTACGTGGACGACCTGATTCATTCGATCCTTTCCATCCTCGACGAGGAAATGTTCGAAAACCAGACCCTGGATCTGGGCGGGCCGGAGGTTCTCAGCATGGAGGACATGTTGATCCGGCTCCGTCGTGCCCTTGGCAGGAAGGAAGCGCGGCTGGTTCGTATCCCTGTAGGGCTGATCCGTCCCTTTCTGGCGCTTTTTGAAAAGCTTTTTCTGCCGATTATGCCCCTCACCGCCGGCCAACTGGCCTCCTTTGCCAACGATGGAACCATCGAAAGCAACCCTTTCTTCGAGCGTCTCCGCCCGCGGATGAAAAGTTTTGATGAGGCGCTGCGATTAGCGACAACTCATGAATGAATCTCGCCGGGAACCGGAACAGTTCAGACGGGAGTGTTTCACCTATAGCCGGTACTTGATCGGCCAAGCTCCGATTGATTACGTCGTCGAAAAGTATTGCGAATACCACCGCATGCCCGGCGTCTTTGCGGGCCTCAATTCCGACCGGTTTGACAGGCTTGCAGTGCGGCTCTCGGCGCGGGCTCCGCTGCTCGCGAGGCTGGCGGACACCTACGCCAGCCGGTTCTACAAACGCTCGGCGGTTCGCAAGAAGCTGGTCTTGTTGCTGGCGCTTCTCGAGTGCTCGCCGCCGGCGTTCCATGTTCTGGACATCCCCGACGCCTGCTCCCGGCCCGGGATGTACGTCCGGCTGGGCTTCCGCGCCTGCCTTTACGGGGTCATGCTTATCCTTTCGTGGATCCTCTTCACGCCCCTCCGCCTTTTCCTGTCCGTTCCTAGGGATGCGCCAGGCCGGGGAGATCAGTGACCGACGCGATCGTAGTCGTGGGTTCAGGCGCGAGCGGCGTCCACTTTGCGCTAAGCGCGCTGAGAAAAGGCCATCGAGTCTTAATGCTCGATGTCGGCCACAAGAGGCCTGAGCCGCCCAACCCCGGCGATGATTTTACTTCCTTGAAGACGAATCAAAAGGATCCCGTCGAGTATTTTCTCGGCCGGAAATTTGAGGCGCTCATTCTACCCGGCCACGAGCCCGAGTACTACGGCTTCCCTCCGAGCAAAGAATATGTATTCACTAAACCAGGCAATTTTCTCTATCGCGCGAACGGCTTTTCCCCGCTGGTCTCGTTTGCCGCCGGCGGTTTGGCGGAGGCCTGGACCGGCGGCTGCTATCCTTTCCAGGAACGAGAATTGATCGGTTTTCCTTTTCCATACAAAGACCTGGCCCCATGGTACAGCGAGGTAGCCAGGCGGATCGGAATCGCCGGGACCCAAGACGACCTCGCGAAGTTTATGCCGCTTCACGATGGCTTGATGGAACCTCTGGATCTCGATGAGCACTCGGCCGTGTTGCTCGCCGCCTACGAAAAGCGCAAGCAGCAGTTGAACGAAAAGTTTGGGTGCTTCCTCGGGCGTTCCCGAGTCGCCGTTCTGAGCCGGGACCTGGGGAATCGCAAGCGATGCGACTACCTGGGCCGGTGCCTGTGGGGATGCCCCTCAGACGCCCTTTATACTCCGTCTGTGACCCTGGAAGAATGCCGAAGGCACCCGAATTTCGAGTACCAGGACAACACTTATGTGAGTCACTTCCGGTACGATTCCGGGGGCCGGATCACCCGGCTGGTAGCCACCTCTTTGGATACCGGACAGACGCACGAGATCGAGGTCGGAAGGGTGGTTCTGGCTGCCGGAACGCTCTCCTCGGCGAAGATCTTTCTGGAGTCGATTTACAGAGACAGCGGAGAGAGCCTGCAGTTGCGCGGCCTTATGGACAACCGGCAGGTGCTGGCGCCTTTCGTCAACCTCAAGCTAATCGGCAGGCGGTATGAGCCGAAGAGATATCAGTATCACCAGATCGCCCTGACGATCGCGGCCGCGGATCCCATCGAATCCGTGCACGGCCTGGTGACGACGCTGAAAACGGCGCTGATACACCCCATTGTTCCCGGTATTCCGTTCGACCTCGGGACGGGGGTCTACTGGTTTCGCAACATGCGCGCGGCCCTTGGCCTGGTGAACGTCAACTTCTCTGATCACCGCCGCGATGAGAATTATCTGGCCCTCGAGGCAGATCCGGCTTCCGCCCAGACTCGCCTGCTCGTCAACTACCGGCCTGACAGCAGCGAAGCCGCCAGGATCCGCGAGGCAACCAGGACATTGCAGAAGGTCCTGTGGAAGCTCGGATGCCTGGCTCCCTCGGCCATGATGCACATTCGCCCGATGGGAGCTAGCGTGCACTATGCGGGCACGATCCCCATGAGCGCCGATTCCGCCACCCTCACCTGCACGAGGTCCTGCCAGAGCCGCGATTTCGAAAACCTGTATTTTGTCGACGGGACCACTTTCCCCGTATTGCCGGCCAAGAACCTGACCTTCACCCTGATGGCCAACGCCGTCCGTGTGGCGGAGGAGGCTTTCTAACGGGCCCTGCCGGCTTCGCATCGCGCCCGATCCACTGAGCTTTGGTGGCGTCTGGTATACTGCCGTGAACACACGCTGAAAATCCCCCATGAAGAACGGAACCACTCGGCGGCTTTTCACCAAGATGTCCGGAGCCTCGTTGGGATACATCCTCATTAGCCGGCATGCCGTCCGCGGCGGCCAGGTGAATCCGGCCATTGCTAGAGCCATGGAAGCAGTGAAGGCTGCGATTCCCAGGGCCGAGGCCGACCTGAGCCGCCCCGTTTACCATTTCCGCCCGCCGGCACAATGGAACAACGACCCCAATGGCACGATTTTCTATCGCGGATGGTATCACCTCTTTTACCAGCACAACCCCTTTGCGGCGAAGTGGGGCCATATGCACTGGGGCCACGCCCGCAGCCGCGACCTGGTGAACTGGGAACACCTGCCTATCGCCCTCTGGCCCTCCCTGGAGAAGGGGGAAGAACACGTCTTCTCGGGCGGCGCTATCCCTGGAGCAGACGGCAGGCCTGTGCTCTTCTATACGAGCATCGGCAAGCGCGACCCGGAGCAGTGGCTCGCCGTTACGACGGACGACGAGCTCTTCACCTGGGAGAAGTACCCTGGCAACCCGGTGCTGAGCGTCAAGAGCCACGGGGCCCGGAAGGTCCACGAATGGCGCGATCCATTCCTGTTCCAGGAGGCCGGGCGGACTTTCATGGTGACCGGAGGCAACCTCGACCCGCGTGGCGGTTACGCCGCCGTGCAGTTGTACGAGGCTTCCAACAAGGACCTCACTGCATGGAAATACCTCGGGCCGGTGTTCCGGCACCCGGACAAGAGCGCCTGGAACATTGAATGCCCCAACTTCTTCAAGCTCGACGGAAAGTGGGTGATGCTGATCTCGCCGCATCGCAGTGTGGAGTATTTCGTCGGAGATTTCGACCTGGCCAAAGGACGCTTCACTCCGCAGACCCATGGCGTTCTTGACCCGGGCAACTCCTATGCCAGCAACGTGATGTTCGATAGCGGGGGCAGGTGCATCCTCCTGCTCTGGGGAAGAACCGAGACGCCTGTCGGGATGGGCTGGAACAATGTGATGACGCTCCCACGGATTTTAACCGTCGCAGAAGACGGCCATGTGCGACAGAATCCCATCCCGGCGCTCCAAAGCCTGCGCGGGGCACAGGCCAGCACCGCGAACCTTTCGCTAAACAACAACGCCGTGCCGCTGGGGAGCAAAGTCGCGGGAGACAGCCTCGAAATGGCGGCGGATTTTGAGATCACGGGCGCCCGGAGCGTCGGCCTCAGAGTTCGATGCTCGGAAGATCGAAGCCGCGGTACGGAGATCGCCTACTCGCCGGAAAGTGGAATGGTGACGGTGGGCGGCCAGAAGGCCTTCGTCGGGCGGGACAGCAAGCTGAGTCTGGGTGTGTTTCTGGACAAGCGAGTGATGGAGATCTATGCCAATCAGGGCAAAGGCGCCATTTTTACTCTAGTCGATGCGAGTGCGCGGGACCTGGGGGTGGAAGTTTTTGCCCGGGAAGGCGCCGCCAGCGTAAGGTCTCTCAAGGCGTGGAGCATGCAGCCCGCGCGGTTCAGCCTGGAAAATTACATTTGAATAGACGCCGTGCAGGCGAACGAAAAACCGCCGCGGTTCGGCTCTTACCTTCCCAGGAAACTTTCCAGCTTCTCGACATCCCGCTCGGCCAGGTCCAGATTTCTCTTGACCGCTTCTGCGTCGCGGGACGAAAGGGCGGCGTTTGCCTCGCCCATCAGGTACTGAACCCGCTGGCTTGCAGCAACCATGTCCGAACGCATCGACAGACCTGACTGGTTCTGTTGCCGTTGGAGTCCCTGAAGGCTGTTTTGAACGGCGGCAACGCGGGCCGCCAAAAAAATCATGCGCTCTCGCTGCTCCTGTAAGGCGGCGCTGTCCGGTGCTCGCCCGGCTGCAGCGGGCTGCTGAGCCGGCGGCCGAGCGGCCCGTAGCTGCTCGGTGTTCTGTGAGGGAGTCGCTTCAGTCTGCCGCTGCGGCAGCGGCCCCGTTTCAGCAGCCCGGCTCGAAAAACCGGGACGAGTTGCGGGCGCCTGTCCGCGAGGCTGCGTGACTACCGCGGCGGGCGGCGCCGGCGCGGGCTGTTGCACTGCTGGGCTGGAGCCTGACGGGGGGACAGCCGGAGGGGGCGCTCCCGGCCGCGGAGCAGATGGAGATGTCCCCCCCGGCATCGAAGCACCGGCGGACGGCAGGGCAACGCCCGGTTCGCGGCGCCTGGCGAAGTTCGCAGCCGCCCAGACGATGATCGCCAGCGTCACGGCGGACCCCAGCACCACGTAAAGGGTGCGATGACTGCCGGCGTGCGGAACGGCGGGGAGTGGCGCCTTCCCCCGGCGAAGCTTTTCCGGCGCTTGCGGGTTGCCTGCATCGCCGGTATAGAAATTCACCAGGTGCACCTTAACGCCGTGCTTCACTTCGCACTCGCCGAGATCGTGCAAATGTTGCGACCAATCGCTGAGCTGGCCCAGGATGTCGGCCACCGCTTTGGAGAGCAGAATGTGCCCGGCGTCTCCGCAGTCCATCACCCGTTGCGCCAGGTTGATCCCGCCGCCCGTGACGTTGCGGTTCGTGTTGATGTCGGCGATCCGATAGACGGGCCCGGTATGCACTCCCATGCGCAGCTTGATTTCTCCCTGGTTCCGCAGGGCCCGCGCGACCTCCACCGCGCACTGCACCGCCGAGACCGGATTCTGGAAAAACACCAGAGCCATGCCGTCGCCCGTAGGAAGTGAAATGAGCTGGCCGCCAGCCTGGGCGCGTCGGAACTCTTCTGTCCCCCGAACGATTTCCTGAAGCTGCTGCACCAGCTGGGACTGGCGGTCCATGGACAGCGTGGAGAAGCTCACCAGGTCCATGAACAGGACGTAAGCCATCTCCAGGCCGCTCGAATGGCTGGGCGCCGCCGGGGGGAGGGCGGCGGGCGCCGCCTGAACAGGCGCCTCCGAGTGTACGCCCGATCCGGTCAACGCCTGCGCCAACTGGTCCCCCAGGTCGCGAGGCCGCTGGTAACGCAACTCTGGAGAGAACGACAACGCTTTGAAGATAATCTCCTGTGCCCTTTCCGGAATGCCGGACCGTAATTCTCTCGGCTTCACCGAGACGCCCTGCGGAAGCACCTCGGGACGCTGGCCGGTCAGCATCTCGTAGGCGATCACACCCAGGGCGTACACATCGCTCGCCGGGCCGGCCTTGCCCATCAACTGCTCGGGGGGCATGTAAGGAAAGCTTCCGGCGATTCTCGAAGACTCCGTGTGAGTGGAGATCTGAGATTCCCGAACCGCGGCAATGCCAAAATCGATCAGCCGAGCGCGTTCCTCGCCATCGCCCAGGTTCTGAAGCATGATGTTCTCGGGCTTAAGATCGCGATGATAAACGCCTTTCTCATGGGCGGCGCTGAGGGCCTGACCGACCTGCCGGAGGATGTTAGCGGCGCGCCCAAACTCCATACCGTTCTGGCCAATGGCAGAGCGTAAGGTTACACCTTCCAGAAACTGCATCACCAGAAAGGGCTTCCCGTCCGGAGTCTCCCCGACATCCAGAGCTCCTACGACGCCGGGGTGATCGATGCGAGCCAGCGCTTCCAGTTCCTGGCGGAATTTTTTCTGGAACCAGGGATCAGAGGCGGTTTGCTCAAGCAGGACCTTGATGACGACCTGCTTGGAGAGCAGTTGCTGGTCGCGCGCCAGATAAACTACCCCGATCCCACCGCGCCCTAGTTCTTTCTCGATCTGGTAGCGGTCTTTCAGCACGGAACCGGGCGAAATCGTCGCGCCTCCTGCTGCACCGGTATCTCCAGCCGTTTGTCCGTCCATAAGGGAACTCCTGACCTTTCTCTAAGGTTGGCTCACAACGCGGTCGCCGACTTTGGCGGGAGTCGCGCCCGTGTAAGTGCCTACTGCAGAACCTTCATCCACCTCGGTGATCACAATTTCCCCGATCTTGTCCTCAATTCTTCGCAGGACCTTACCCGTGGCGGGATCTTTCACTTCACGCGTGCTCCGTCGCACCTGAAGGTGGTCGCCTGCTTTCACGCCGGCTTTGCCGCCCACATTGAGAATGACTGTCCCCTGAGAAACATCGGCGATCAGCCCTTCTACCTGAATCTTTCTCGAGGGCAGGCGCGCGGCGTCCTGGTCCAGCTCCTTCGCCACGGATCTAACCGCCTGGTTCACGGCTTCTCCGAGGATGGTCGCGGCAAAGTTCTTGCTTGTCATGTCGTATCCACCGCCTGCCGCCGAACCCGAACCGCCGCCCGATCCGAGCAACGAGGTTCCCGAGCGTGTCGATTCTCCCTTGCCGGTGGCTGAGGCCAGGATTTCCCCGGTCTCCGTGTTGACCACACGCGCAGCGATGCCCACAGTCGCCTTGGCCTCTTTCTTCGACACCCCGCCGATACCAAAACGGCCGCCCAGCCTGGAAACAGCGCCGCCTCCAACGTCAGTACTCTTGTCATCTCTTCCAAACTGCGTGATGCTGCCGATAATGATGGCATCCACGCCTAGCAGCCGGCCGATTTTCGCGGCCGACGCGGGGTCTGCCCGGTCGCTGTTCGAAAAGTTCTGCTCGGCCAGTATCTTATCGAGCGATTTGCGCTCGATCACCGAATACACCCCGCTCTTAACGAGCTCGTCGACCAGCAGATCGGCTATGCCCTTCCCTACGTCTACGTCCAAACCGAAGATCGAGGCGACACCGCTGTGGACCGTGGCGTAGTCGAAATTGAACACGGCCACTCGTTTCTTGTTCTGAGCCGTCACAGTTGACGCCAGAGTGATGCCGATGAAGAACAAGGTGGCAAGTCGACTCATGTTTCCCTCCTGCCGAAGGCTATGGTTTGCGGACGCCGAAGCGGGAAGCGTCGCCTTCCCGCCACTGTCTCTGCCGCGTAGTCATTAGGAACAGTCTAGCACCGCGTGCGGGCCCTGCCCCGTTCCAGTTTCTGTCCCCGCAGATTATAATGCGTTCACGAGCATTCTGAACGATGAAACGCAGAACCGCCCTCGAGTTGTTGATTCTGCTGGCTTCGGCCGTGGGAGCCAACGCCGAAGAAATCAGTTTTTACAACCAGGTCCGGCCGATCTTCGAACAACACTGCCAAATCTGCCACAACCCGCAGAATGCCCCGAGCGGCCTGGCGCTCACCAGCTACGAGCTGGTTCGCAAGGGAGGGCCCACGGGGCCCGTGCTGATCCCCGGCCAGCCGGAAGAGAGCCTGATCGTGCAGTACACCAGCGGGCCGAACCCGCGGATGCCGAAGGCAGGGCCGCCGCTGAATGCCGACCAGGTAGATACTATCCGGCGCTGGATCGCCGCTGGCGCCAGGGACGACACCCTGCGGTTTCAGAAGGAGCTGTTCGGCGGAGCGTGGTGGTCGTTGCAGCCGCTTTCTCACCCGACCGTCCCCGCTCAAGAGTCGGCCTGGGTGCGCACGCCGATCGACGCCTTCATCCTTGCCAAGCTGAAAGAAGAAGGCCTGCAGCCATCGCCCGAGGCGGATCGGCGCACGCTGATTCGCCGGCTGACCTACGATCTGCACGGCCTGCCGCCGGCGCCGGAGGAGGTCGCGGCTTTTCTGGCGGATCGCTCGGCGAACGCTTATGAGAAGCTGGTCGATCGGCTGCTGGCCTCGCCGCGCTATGGCGAGCGATGGGGCCGCCACTGGCTCGATGTCGTGCACTATGGGGAATCGCACGGCTACGACAAAGACAAGCCGCGCCCGAATGCCTGGCCGTATCGCGACTACGTGATCCGCTCGCTCAACGAAGACAAGGCCTACGCGCGGTTTGTCGAGGAGCAACTGGCGGGCGACGTCCTGTATCCGAACGAGCCTGAGGGTGTGGTGGCCACGGGCTTCATTGCCGCCGGACCGTGGGACTTCGTGGGACATGTCGAGCTGCGGGAAGGGACCAAGGACAAGAATATTACACGGTCGCTGGACCGTGACGACATGGTAGCCGCGGCCATGTCCACGTTCGTCAGCATGACGGCGCATTGCGCGCGCTGCCACAATCACAAGTTCGATCCCATCAGCCAGGAGGATTACTACAGCTTGCAGGCGGTGTTCGCCGGCGTGGACCGCGCTGACCGGCCCTTCGACCGGGGCGAGAAGACCAACCAGTTGCGGCGCGCTCTGCTGGCGCGGAAGCGCTCCCTAGAGCGGGATCTCGAGCCGCTCCGGGAGATGGAAGCGAAAATCAGCAGCCCGGAAATCGAGAGCCTGGACGAGCAGGTGCGCCGTTGGAGAGAGCAACTGGCCGCCCTGCCCGAGGCGGGAAGCCAGGAGCAGCGGGGGCGGTTGAAGCGGGAGATCGAGCATGCGGCCGCCCAGCGCAAAGAGCTGGTCCATTCGCTCCTGGAGGAGAAGTCCAGGGTACGGATGGACCAGCTCGTCCAGAGCCTTGCCGAAGCAGCTCGGGAGATGGCGGCGCTGCCGAAGTCGCAAATGGTTTACGCGGCGGCAAATTACTTCGACCGCGTCGCGAACTTCACGCCGGCCTGGGAACCCCGACCGATCCACCTGCTCGCCAGAGGCAATGTGGAAAGTCCCGGCCGGCTGGTGGGACCGGGCGCGCTTTCCTGCGTGCCGGGGCTGGAGCCGCGCTTTAGTCTCCCCGATCCGAACGACGAAGGCGCCCGCCGGACTGCTCTGGTGAAGTGGATCACCGACCCAAACAACATGCTCACCTGGCGCTCCATCGTCAATCGCGTGTGGCATTACCATTTCGGCGTGGGCATAGTGGATACGCCCAACGATTTCGGGCGGATGGGGTCGAAGCCGACCCACCCGGAGCTTCTCGACTGGCTGGCCGTGTGGTTCCGCGATCAGGGCGGCTCCTTGAAAAAGCTGCACAAGCTGATCCTCATGAGCTCGGTGTACCGGCAGCCCTCGAGTCACCGGCCGGAGGCGGCGCGGATTGACGCGGAGAATCGCTACCTGTGGCGGATGAACCGCGCGCGGCTCGACGGCGAATCCGTTCGGGACTCGGCCCTTTTTGTAAGCGGGAAACTCGATTTGACCATGGGAGGGCCGTCCCAACAGCAATTCTTCTTCAAGGACGATCACTCGCCGGTCTACGACTATTCCCGCTTCGATGTGGACAGCCCGGGAAGCTACCGGCGGAGCGTGTACCGGTTCATCGTCCGCAGTGTGCCCGATCCTTTCATGGATCGCCTCGATTGCCCCGACGCCTCCCTGCTCACGCCGAAGCGGAACACCACCATCACCGCGATCCAGGCGCTGGCATTGCTGAATAACCGGTTCATGGTCCGGCAGGCGGAGCTTTTTGCCCAGCGCGTTCGAAGCATGGCGGCCGATCGGCAGGGGCAGATCGCGGCCGCCTATCGACTGTCTCTGGGTCGTGATCCTTCGGCGGAGGAATCCCGCATGCTCGCGGGTTA